>JAHHUJ010000047.1 GCA_020024075.1 Psychrobacter sp. | reverse complement strand
TTTTGAGCATTAAAAGAAATTACGAATAGTCAAAGCAACTTTGAGTAATAGAATCAATCAGTCAAAAAAAGATTTCTGCCAAGTCTGCTGAGGTTGAATTTAGTCCTAAAAAAACATTACTAATACGTATACATAACTTGCAGAGTTATCTTTATTTGTAACGTACTGTATATCAATAATAAATGATAATCAATAAATAGTGAGAAAGATTATCGTTTACATATAGAGAGTGTATGGTTATAATCCCCTGCAGACTTACGAACTTTGCTCTAGCTTTTAACAAAATTATTAACACACTTGTTGAAATTTACGGATATCTACAAAAGTTGTCATGTCTGCTATAACCCATTAATTCATTGAATAAGGATTGCCATGAATACGCTTACCACACCAGAGGTCTCAGTAGACACTGACGTTATTAGCCCAAAAGACACTGCCCTATGGGATCGTTACTTAGAGCAAAAAGCCAATACCAAATTTTTATTTCCTCTAGAGGCGGCAAAGCAATTAAATGTCAGCGAACTTGAGTTGTTGTTGGCCTCGCCTAACAGTCAATATATGGGTACGCAGTGCTCAGAGGTGCTGCAAGCGTTAACAGAATTTGAAAAGCTTGAGTGCATTGTTAGAAATGAATTTGCGGTACACGAGAAAATAGGACAGATAAAAAACTTAAAGCTTGGCGGACATACTGGTCTTGCCATAGATGTGGGCGGATTAGATTTAAGGCTTTTTATTGGTAGATGGCAGCATATGCTTACCATAACTGAGGATGCCAAAGCTGACGCCTCTAGCCAAAGCTCTTTAAGCATTCAATTTTTTGATGATACTGGAGCAGCCATTGCAAAGATATTTTTGCGAGATTATAAAAGTGAGTCTATTAACCAGTGGTTTAACTTAATTGAGCAGCACACCATGAAGGCGCATAGCGATACTCAAGCGCTGATTAACTCCCTTCAGCCTCCAGTAGCTGAGCTACCTTGGCAGCTCAAAAAACTGAATGAAGAACAGACCGCTAAATTACAAAAGAAATGGCTAGGACTAACAGATATTCATCAGTTCTACATTGTGATAAGTAAACTTGGTATCGATCGTGCCAGCAGTTATGCTCAAGCCCCAGAAGGCACTACTTATCAATTAGAGCCTAATGCAATAGAGAGCTTACTAAACTTAGCACAGCAGCAAGTTAAACCAATTATGACTTTCGTTGGCAATAAAGGTATCGTTCAAATCCAGACCGGTATCGTGCATAACGTTAAGCGCATAGGCAACTGGCTCAATGTCTTAGATAAGCCGAAAACTGACTTCACCTTACATCTCAACGATGAAGCACTGTCTCAAGTTTGGTGTATAAAACGACCTACTAAAGATGGCATTGTCACTTCTATCGAAGGCTTTGATAGCAATGGCAATACCATTGTTACATTCTTTGGTCAACGTCAAGAAGGCGAGCCTGAAAAAGCCTATTGGCAACAAATGACGGCTACTATTATTGATCAACATCTTTTGACTCAATAGTGCTTGTTCCAAGATTACTTACTTATGATAACGCCCTCTATCAAGGATATTTTTATGATCTCTAAGCTTTCATTCAAAGCCGCTACGTTAAGTGCCTTACTGCCTCTGACCAGCTTATCAGCACAAGCCTATGAGCGTATCGTAGTACTTACCCCAGATGTGGCAGATATTGTAGTGGCCTTGGGCGGGGCAGATAAAGTGGTGGGCAAAGATCAATTCAATAAAAGCCCTCGTTTGGCCAAAGCCGTCAGTGTGGGTAATCACCGCAATATTACAGCTGAGCCAATATTGGCTCTCAAGCCTGACTTAGTATTGGGCAGCTATATGGCCCAACCAAGTAGTATCTATCAGCGCTTGAACCGCCTAAATGTAAAGGCGGTTAATGTTGCTCCACAAGAAAGCATTGCCAGTTATAGCAGCAGTATCAAGCAAATTGGCAGCTATCTTGGCCGATCCTCTCAAGCCAACCGATTGGCCAATAAATGGAGCAATCAGATGACCCCAAAAGCTTCAACCAAAACCCGTTATATACTCAGCTATGACGGGCGTATCGTTGCTGGCAAGGGCACTGTGGGTGACGAGCTTATCAAACGAGCTGGCGGTATTAATGCCGCTAATGTCACAGGTCTTAAACCCTTATCACGTGAAGGCTGGCTAGCTGCCAAGCCAGATGTCATTATCATTGCCGATCATAACCGACCTATCTTGGGCTCTGTCGCAAGCTTCCGCCAACGTCCAGAAATTGCCGATAGTAGGGCTGCTAAGAACCATAACATCTACTTTTGGGATGCCGATGAATTTTTACGCTATGGTCTAGCCTCTCCAGCAGTGGTCAATAAACTGCATAAACTGGCTAAATAGTGACCCGTATTGTGGCTATCTCCGTATTGCAGTTATCGAAAGCATTTGGTTTAGTTTGGTTGCCCATAACAAAAATAGCCAGCAACAGATAGCCGCCAACGTCATTGTCTATTCAACAGCCGTATTTGCTTTGAAAGTTAACCCTTAATTTGATGGATCGGCAGTTATGTCAAAACCTGCTTTACCGTACTCAGCTTCTCCTTCTTCTTCAAATGCTGCTGCAAACACTGCTCCTAGAGCTGGTTGGATATTACGTGCACAAAAAAGAATATCAAAGTCAACACTTGGCTATTTGATAGCGATTGCAGCATCTGTGGCTATGATTTGGTTCAGTCTAGGTGTTGGGTTTGGAGAGTGGAGCAACCCTTTTCAGCTTGAGGGGACATTATGGCAACTGCGTTATCCTCGAGTGATTACTGCCCTACTTGTTGGCTTAGCGCTATCGGTTAGTGGCGCAGCGCTACAAGCATTGTTTGAAAACCCGTTGGCTGATCCTAGCCTGATAGGTACTTCAGGTGGTGCGGCTCTTGGGGTGGTATTAATCTTGGCACTGGGCATAGCTGGAATTGGCGTGCCATTGGCAGCATTCGTAGGCAGCTTACTGGTGTGTCTATTTATCTTAGGCTGTCATCGCTTCTTAGGCGGTGGTCAGATGGGACTGCTTATCTTAGGGTTTGTTATCAGTGCATTTTGTGGTGCCTTGGTGAGTTTGATTTTATTTATGTCAAATGACATGGTGCTACGCAGTGCCACCAACTGGTTAGCTGGCAGCATGGCAGAGGCAGGATTTGTACCTCTACGTTATGCGCTAGTTAGCATCGTTCTGGGTCTAGCCATTATCCTACCTTTCGGACGACAACTTGATGGACTGATGCTCGGCGAAACTACGGCGTTGTCTTTAGGAATTAAGGTCGGACAAGTCCGAACCTTAGTTATTATCGCTTGTGCTTTATTAACTGGCGCAGCGGTTTCTATGTCGGGGGTTATTGGCTTTATTGGCATGATGATACCTAATTTGCTGAGTCTGTTATTCGGCGGCGGTAGGATGCGTCTGATGTTTTGGTCTGGCTGGCTTGGGGCGCTATTTTTATTACTAATAGACAGCCTTACTCGCTATGCCGCTTATCCAGTTGATGTGCCTATCGGTATTGTACTGGCCTTACTGGGTGGACCATTCTTTATTTGGTTATTTATTCGCAGCACCCGCACCTAGCTCATTGAGCTGTTTTGCTTTAAGCCACTGTGCTTGATAGCTTTTTTTGGATAAATGGTAGCTATTTTACGGTCTCACTTGTTACCCACTAGCTATCTGGCCCCTCAACTTTATGATCCATTTTTTTGTAATCCATTGTGTTAATTTTACAATCACAATCAAATTTCACAATTACCGCAATTACTACAATTACATAGGTACTTTATGACCACAGGTCTAGTCCACCCTACCCTCAACTCTTCTATGGCAACTTGCATTACCACCCCTTCTACGGACTCTGATGTGAATGAGTTGTTTAATATAAAGCAGCTGCAAGTCCATGCAGGTCACAAGCAGCTGTTAACTATACCTGATCTGACGCTATATCAGCGAAAGCTGACTACCTTTATTGGTCCAAATGGCGCTGGTAAAAGCACCCTATTACATACTTTACTTAACCCAAAGGGAGGTATGGGTCTAAAAGTTTCTGGTGCAATAGCCACGCATCTGCCCAGTTGTGCAAATACCAATCATTTAACCCCTAATTTATCCTCTAATTCATCTGATGGCTCAGCTCATAATTCATACCATAACTCATCCCTTAAATCCAGTACCGCTGCTGATAATATCACCGCTGGCAGCATCGCATGGGTGGGTCAGCACGAACGATTTGAGCTGCCTCTCAACGTCTTAGAGTATGCTTTGTTAGGCGTATCGCCACAGCTAAGCTGGTATCAAACTGCCAACTCTCAACAAGTATTAAAAGCGCAAGATTTGCTGCATAGCTTTGAATTATCTCATCTGCAACATCGACGAGTTCAAACCTTATCAGGCGGTGAGCAGCAACGCTTGGCAGTGGTTCGTGCTTTAATGCAGCAAACTCAAGTATTGATGCTAGATGAGCCTACCAATCACTTAGATATCCGTCATCAACGCTTTTTATTAAATTATCTTAGACAATTAGTGCTTGAGCAACAAAAGACCATTCTTGTGGTATTACATGATCTCACCCATGCCTATCGATACAGTGATGAAGTGCTGTTAATGAATGAAGGTCAAGTAATTGCACAAGGCTCACCTCAGCAGGTAATGACGCGAGAGCAGCTTAGCATCATCTACAATACCGATATCGAAACTTACGACACTCAAAGTGGACGCCTTTTTGTGTCTTAAAGACGTCTCGCTACATTAGTTGTGCTGACATACCCCTTATCACTACAAATAAACACCTTAAAAGACAGAATCAAACCTAGCATAAAATAACCCTACTAAGCTCTAGCCTAGTAGGGTTAAATGTAGGTATAAATAATAGTGCCTTTACTTAAGTGCCTCTATTTATGACTATTTACTTTATTGATTAAAGCCTTTATTCAGTAATAAAAGCAATCTTAGTTAGCTCAGCCTCACTGGCCAATGCCAACACCTGGGCCACAGTTTCATAACGGGCATCTTTGTCAGTGCGTAAATGAATAGATGGCTCTGTTTGTTGTTGCAACTCGGTAGCCAATCGACTCGATAATTGTTGCAAAGTGATCGGCTCCTCGTCCCAATATATACCAGCATCTTTATCAATACTGATTTGAATTACTTTGGGCGGGGTTTGCTGCACTGTGGCACTGGTTTGTGGTAAATCTAATGGCACTGATGGATTTATAACGGTAGCCGTTACCAAAAATATAATCATCAATACCAACATGATATCAATTAAGGGAATGAGATTAATCTCATTCATTGCTTGCATATCGTCATCGCCTAATTGAAAAGCCATGTCACACTCCTATCTTGGGATGTCTTTTACCGACTGTCTTTAATGGTTGGCGGCAGAAGGATTGTAGCTATTAGAATAAGCATTATCTTTTGCAGTCTCTGCCTGTGTCACCGGCGACAATTTTGATTCTGCTTTTTGAGGTTTCGCTGTTGCCGCCAATAACCCATAAGCTGTATCATTGGCAATAAATAAGACCTTACGATTAATACGCACCGCAATGTTGTAGAAGATAACCGCAGGAATGGCCACTGCCAGACCCAATCCTGTCATGATTAATGCTTCTCCCACAGGACCAGCAACTTGACTTAATCCCGCCTGACCCGACTCTCCAATACTATGTAGCGCATGAAAGATACCCCACACTGTGCCAAACAAACCTATAAAAGGGGCAATAGCAGCGGTAGTCCCTAGGATAGATAAGCCTTTTTCACTTTCAAAGCGATAACGACCAATCTCTTTTAGCAACACCTGTTCTACCACCGTTTTACGCTCAGTGCTTTGTAGGGTTTCAATATTTTTTGACTCAGTTCCTACTGCTTGCTTTAAGCCAGAAGCAACTTTGCTCTTCAGCTGACTACTTTGATAAAGGCGCAGTATCCCAGTAATCCAAGAGGCAATAGACAATGCCAATAAACTAAAAAACAAAAATTTGGTAACAACATCGGTATATTGCCAGTAGGCTGCAAAATCCATGTTAAATCCTTACTAAAGTTTGGGGGGTATCTCTGTTTAATGAATGATTCTAACTAATATAGACTTATTTCAATTTATCAGGTTCTAGCTTCTAAGCTAATACAACTCAACTTGTAAAGCTTTAAAGAGCTATTTTCATTTTTTTCCATAATTAACGGGTAGAGTAATCTTGCCAACGACAGGTAAGTTATTTTCTATGAAGGGGTGTAGCTTACTTTTTTTCACTGCTTTAACAGTGGCGTCATCTACAACCCTGTTATCTGAGGACTTTATCACTGTAGCCTTAGTGACATTACCTTGTTTATCGACTATCAGCTCTAAGGTAACACTAAACGTCTCCCCCAAACTAACCCTTCTATCTTCCCATTTCGGCAATTGAAAAATTGGCTCGCGCTCCCAGCGGGCTTGACTTGCTGAGAAGCTCTTGGGTGTATTATTTGCAGCTGCTTGTTCTGGACCTTTTTGCTCTAGACCTTTTTGCTCTAGACCTTTTTGTTCTGGACCTTTTTGTTCTGGACCTTTTTGCTCTAGACCTTTTTGCTCAATCAAACGATGATGTTCATTGGTATCAATTATGGGAGTTATTTCGACTTTAGTGACAATCTCTAGTTCAGAGTCTAGATCAGTCTCTGGCTCAGTTTCTTGCTGTAGCTCTGGTTCAGATTCATTGACTGCTTGGGTTTCCTCTACCAACTCAGGCTCAACTTGTGTCTTAGATTTGGCTTGAGGCTCAGTTTTTTCAGGCTTAGGCTGATTTTGTGGTTTGTTTTGTGATTTATTAACACTGATTTCTTGGTTTTTAGCAGTTGACATTGACTGTACTGAGGTTGGCTGCTCAACTTCTATTGGCATAGGTTCAGCCACTTCTTGCAAAGATATTAACTGTATCTCCACCGGCTTTACTTCTTCTGGTTTTTCTACCACTTTTTTTGGCATATGCATATGAGTTAATGCTGCTGCAATACCTATATGCATCGTCAAGACTGCAATAACGATGGTAGTATTAACTTTGGTAAGGCTTGAGTTATCGCTGGTTTTGTTTGTCATAGAAATAAAGCCAGATTTATCTAATAAACAATTATCTAATAGGTCTAAATCATCGTGAAGCTTACAGCTACCTGCTCCGTTACCACCTATTTTTAGGCCAGAATATTACAACAACCATCTTTAAATGTAAATAATAATTATTATTGTTTGTATTAATAAATGAAGTTTCACGGTTTTTAAGGTATTTGCAACGACTGATATATATTTTATGCACACAATATCTGAAATATAGAAGGTAATGAATGCTTATAAAAAACTAATGTTATATTATAACATAACTATAATTCTGTGTGATTTCTTATTTTACACAGTAAATGTGTCTCTACTACTTTTATCAACTGCCTACCTATCTTGTTTAATTGCTTTACGCATGCTATTCACTTTCTACCGAACCTGCATGATAGAATAGGCAGCTATGCGTTAATTAAGCATTTATAATTGTTTACTATTTTGAACTCAGTACGATTACTGATTATTGGAATTTTCATCATGTTTACCCCCACTACCACTCACCTTATGAAAAGCTTAAGCACTTCTGCTATTCTGTGCTTACCCCTTATTGCCAATGCCGCCACTCCTCCCCAAAAATGGCAGCTAAACCCTACAAAAACCAAAGTTAACTTTGAGGTTTCCTACCTAAAAAACTCTATTATTAAGGGCAAGTTCAACAAGCTGGAGGGGATCATTAATTATGATGAAACCAAACCTCAAAACACCGAGGTACGCTTTACCGTTTATACTGACAGTATTGATACCGATCTTAAGCCGCGTGATTACTTTATCCGTAGAAAAGAGCTGTTAAATACCAAACAGTACCCCACCCTTAAGTTTGTCTCTACCAAGGTTAAATTACTCAATCCACGAGAAGGCTACGTCACCGGAAACTTCATCGCATTGGGCCAAAGCAAACCCATGAGCGTTAAAGTGACCTTAACGGACGTCTATACCCAGTCAAAAACTAAGCCAAGCGCTTTAAAGTTCAAGGCCACAGGACTTATTAATCGTCATGACTACGGAGTAACCGCCTTCCCAGGTATCTTTGGAACCACCATTCCTATTGTTATCACCGGCGAGCTAATGCCTGCCAAATGATAATGCCGGCATTAATCGCAAGAAACCTTAAGATAAAAGTTACGACGAAAAAACGAGCTGAGTTAAAAACTCTATCTATTCTGCAGTGGACTGATGACCCAACATCTCATTTCGGTGTGGATAACGACCGAAGCGGTCAATAATAACTTTATGGCAGATTTCAAAGCCATAGTTCTCTTCGTTGGTGTATTGCTTAAATAACTGCTCGGGTTGCTCATGGATGAGCTTCGACTCACTATGCTTATATGGCATTAATAAAAAACGACAAGCCCCCATACCCAAGCTTACCTATCCATATTATCACCAAGTATTCCTGCAATGGTTCAACTAAGCGTCTAATAACCGCCCTTGTATTCTTATAACTTACTGTTAATATACTTCCCAAAATTTGTTATCAGTTAACTAGAACATCAGGGTTAACTTCAGAAGCTTTACATCAACTGCTGTGCAGCAGATAGTTTTATTTGGGATATAAAGATATGAGTAGCTCGATTTTAAAGGCCATTAGCTATGCCGGCGTTTATGTGGGCGCCGTCATTGGTGCAGGCTATGCTAGTGGGCAAGAAGTGTTACAGTTTTTTGCCGGCTATGGTCTGGTGGGTATTATTGGTGCAATTATCACCACCATTATGTTTATTTGGTATGGCTCAGGGTTTATGGAGCTTGGCAATAGACTACAAACCTGCAGCCATCGAGATGTACTCAACTATTTATGTGGTAACAAATTGGGCTTTATTGGCGACTATGTGTTGCTATTTTTTATGTTCGGCTGTGTGAGTATTATGTTCTCAGGTGGCGGGGCGGCCATTAATGAATACTGGGGACTGTCTGTTATGACCGGTAAGTTAATTATTGCTGGGATGACTTTAGCCACTGTTATTTTTGGATTTTCGTCCTCGGTTCGTGCTTTGGGCATCGTCTCCCCTATTATTATCTTTAGCGTTATTGCCATCTCTTTAGTCACCCTAGGCTCACACTTTGATCAACTCTCGACGGTTGATGAAAGCTTAAAAAACCTAACTCCGACTTTAGCTACCCCTTTTTGGTGGGCTTCAGCTATTGTCTACGTGTCATATAACGTTAGCTTAGCCACCTCAACTTTAACAGCGATGGGCGGTAAAGAGTCGAGTTTAAAAACCCTTAGAATTGCTGGGATAATGGGTGGTTTCTTCTTAGGTTTATGTTTATTGTTTATCACTCTAGCCTTACTATCTGATCTGACTAATGTTATTGAGTTTCAAATCCCTTTCCTACAAATCGCCAAAAACATCAGCCCAATGGTAGGCATTTTATTTAGCATCGTCTTGGTAGTTGCCGTATTTACCACGGCAGTAACCAATCTGTATGGCTGTGTGATCCGCTTTTTTGACTCACATAAGCATCCGCTTCAATTCCGAACCTTAACTATCAGCCTTGTGGCGTTGTCGTTATTGGCCTCTTTATTCCCATTTAGTACTTTAATTAACGTGCTTTATCCAGCTTTAGGCTTATTAGGTATGGTAATTATGGTTTGTGCTTTATATAAAACCGTAACCGGTCAGGTGTTCTCAAAAGAGGGAGCTAAATTGCAGTAGCTGAGTATATGCCATAGCCTAGTATAAATAAGCTAACAGATCGGTGAAATAAAGAACTCTAATACTTTAGCAAATCAAAATCCCGCCAGTATTTGAAGTGAACCCCATAAGTTGGACACAATTTATGGGGTTCACTTCAATAAGCAGAGTTTTTTATAATCAATACTAAGTATCTTATTTAGAGCAGTTTATTTTCTTTTAACCACTGAACATTCATTGCTTTAACCGCATCAATTTCAGAATCCATAAACGCTTTGCTCTTACCTGGATATTTAGTCATCGAGTAGGCATAAAGCATCAAACCAAACACCGTCCAACCGATGAAAATAACCCATTCAACACCCGTTAGTGCTGAGGGCATACCAGGTAAATAAAGTATCATTAAACCAAAGCTTAGAACGATAGTTACTAAGCCTACAAGCTTGCCAGCAGGCACTTTAAAGGGTCTCACCATCTCAGGCTCACGGAAACGTAACACTAAGAACGAAATGGCCACGCAAGTATAGGCAATGACGATACCAAAGCCACCAGCATCTACAATCCATACCAACATCTTACGACCGAATAAAGGAGCGAAAGTAGCCAGCCCTCCGATCAATAAAATAGCATTAACCGGCGTATTGTATTTGGGATGTAGCTTCGCTAAAAACCCCGGTAGCATATGCGACTTAGCCATCGCAAACATTAGACGACTGCCACCCACCAAAAAAGCATTCCAGCTAGATAAAATACCTAGTACACCGCCTATTACTAGCAAGATACCAGCCCATTTTCCACCCCAAGCATTAGTCATAGCATCAGCTGTAGCAAGTGTTGAGCTTTGAGCTTGAATTAAAGGTAATGTTTTACCCACACTCCAAGCAACACCAGCATACCAAGCAACAGCAACAATTAGCGAAATAATTAAGAAGATACCAATATTAGGACGAGTTAAGTCAATCTCTTCAGCGGCCTGCGGAATAACGTCAAATCCAACAAACATAAACGGCACCATAACAATAACCGCCATCATGCCACCAATTCCACCAATAAAAGCTGGCGCCTGTACTGCATCAGAACTAGCAGGACTATACAGCATTGCCCCTATCATTAATAAGGTACCAACACACAAGATACCGCCAACCGCTAGTTTTTGAAACCAAGCACTAACTTCCATTCCGCGAATGTTCAGCCAAGTGACCAACAGGGAACCTATCATTCCGACCCCAGCCCATGAAGCATAAACATCCCATCCAGCCACATTCCAAAGCTTACCTTGATTAAAGTTTGGAATTAAATATTCGATTACAGTGGGCAATGCTACCGCTTCGAAGGCGACAACTGAAAGATAACCAAATAGTATACTCCAAGAGCATATAAAGGAGACGTGTACCCCAAGTGCCCTATGGGTGTAAGTGTGCTCACCACCAGTAATAGGCATAGAGGCCGCTAGCTCTGCGTAAGTAATGCCGATAAAGATAACCGCAAGACCACCTATCAAGAAAGCCAACACGGCTCCCCAGATCCCTGCAGAAATCACCCAGCCGCCAGCTAGGACTACCCAGCCCCAGCCTACCATTGCCCCAAATGCGAGGGCAACAATGTCTAATACCCCCAAAGATTTTTTTAGTCCAGACATATCAACTCCCTGATTTTATCTGCTTATTTAAACCTAATAATGCCACTCACTATCTTATGAATAACATTATTAGATTTAGTAGTAGCTGCTTTATGATAGTCTTGAGCCCTACAAAGAAGCCTTAATAATATCAAGACCCTCTTGTAACACTTCATCCGAAACAGTCAATGGCACCATGACACGGATGGCATTACCATGACGGCCACATGAAGCCAGTAATAAGCCTTTATCAAAAGCATCGGCACGTAGCTTAGCGGTTGCTTCTGCATCTGGATTGCCCTCAGCATCTACTAGGTCAAAAGCTAACATCGCACCTTTGTAGCGGATGTTACCAATCTTGTCGCTATTTAAACCTTGTAAGAAGTCCGCAATGGTTTGACCAATAACTTTACTGCGCTCAAGCAGACCTTCCTCTTCGATAACTTCAAGCACTGCAAGTGCTGCCACACAGCTCAGCGGGTTACCTGAGTATGTGCCGCCCAGTCCACCTGGCT
>JAHHUJ010000046.1 GCA_020024075.1 Psychrobacter sp. | reverse complement strand
GATTTTATTTTCAATAGCAATAATTAAATCCGTGGCAATATCAGTACCACATTGATCGTTAATTTCCCGGATACAAGTAGGGCTAGTGACGTTGATTTCAGTTATTTTGCCACCAATGACATCTAAGCCTACGAACATTAATCCCTTTTGTTTGACAATAGGGGCTACTTTTTTTGCCACCGCCATCTCTTGTTCAGTGACTGGCATTGCTACCCCTTGACCACCGGCTGCTAAGTTGCCACGAGTCTCACCTTTGGTTGGAATACGAGCCAAGCTAAATGGCACAATATCCCCATCGACAATTAAAATACGCTTATCGCCCTCTTTAATCTCAGGCAAATAACGCTGAGCCATAATCGGCAGTGTTTCAAGCTCTGTTAGCATCTCAAGAGTGGCACCAATATTTGGGCTATCTGCTGTTAATCTAAAGATGCCCGTTCCACCCATACCATCTAAAGGCTTAACGATAACGTCTTGTTGCTCAGCAATAAACTCCCGGATATGAGACTGTTTGCTCGTGACAATAGTTGGACTCATCAAGTCACTAAACCAAGTGGCAAATAGCTTTTCATTACAGTCACGAATGGCTTGTGGGTCGTTTACCACCAACACGCCGGCATTTTTTGCATGGTCTAGCAGATAGATGCTGTACAAAAAGCGCATATTAAATGGCGGATCTTTACGCATTAAAATCACATCATAATCAGTAATAGGATGGGTGATTTTTTGTTCTAAACTATAAAAATCTTGTGGATCACGGCGAACCGTTACTTTTTGAGCATCTACTTTAAGCTCACCTCTATCTAGCCACATATCATGAATTTGACAGTAGCCTAAATCATGGCCACGATCACTGGCAGACCACATCATAGCCAGTGTTGAATCCTTTTTATAATTAACGTTCTCAATGGGATCCATGACCACTAAAATATTAAGTGGTTTATTAGTTGACTGTTGACTCATGATAATTTACTCCGCTTAAACTGCCACTGACAGATAAATACTTATAGTTATAATAAAGGTAGTTATAATAAAGATAGCTATAATAAAGCTGCCAACCTAAGATTGACAGCTTGAGTATAAAAAATTGACAAAAAAATGATACTAGTGATACAAAGCCATGAACATCTGACTCACTACTGGCTTAAACGCCGTATTGTTCGCGGTAATGACGCATCTTAGCCAACTGATTTGGCTCTCCATGTTTTGCCACATAATCAATGATATCATCGATATCCACTAAGGCTTGAACAGGCACCTGCAAGCTTTCTGCCAACTCTTGAATAGCAGACTGTTCATTTTGACCACGCTCTTTACGATCTAGTGCCACAATAATACCGGCTACTGTCGCACCGGCCGCACTAAGAATTTCTACCACCTCTCGCATTGCTGTACCAGCAGTGATGACATCATCTAACACCCACACAGCCTTGCCTCTGACATCGGCGCCGACTAGATTTCCGCCTTCACCATGATCTTTGGCCTCTTTGCGGTTATACCCCCAACGCGCATTGATGCCATGATTATTCCACAGAGCTTGAGCGGTTGCTGCCACAAAAGGTATACCCTTATAAGCGGCACCAAAAATAACCAACTCATCACTTCCTGAATCTTTTACTTGCTCTGCCAAAGCTTGAGCATAACCATTAGCCAATAACGAAAGGGTTTCGCCAGTGGCTAATAGACCTGCATTAAAGAAGTACGGGCTAATACGACCAGATTTCAGAACATACTCACCAAACTTCAAAACATCGTTTGATAAAGCCAGTTGAATAAAGTCACTGCTACTAAATGTGCTAGTTGAAGGAGGAACTGCCATGAATAATCCTATAGAACCAATAAAATTTATGTTAACTTTCAACCTAATAAAGCCTGACTAAGTCAAAAGCCCTGACCACAAAACCGGTTGAATAAAGACCGGTATTATAGCGGTTATAGTACGTTAATGCAGGTATAGATAAAGGAGCTATGACCAACCATTAATGTAATAACTACTGAGGTTGGGGTAGCGAATAAATAACGACGATTGGGAAGAGACATTAATATAGATTGCCTGACCTAAATTGCCACTAGTCTCTCCCTTATTATTCACAGTAGCAGCTGACGAATGCTTACGGGCATGGACAACATCGAAACCTAAATAGCTAGCAGCCACCACAACATGACCCTCGAACAATCTAATTTGTCGATACTGTTGTTCAAACTGCGGGTGCACATTGCATTGGCTTAGCACATAACTACGCATATGCTGGCATATTTGCTTTGCGGTTAGGCTGCGATTAATACTTTGACGTGTCTTACACTGTTTTAAGATATGTACAGCGGTACTACAAGCTAAAATGTCAGTGGTTAGACTGTCAACTTCATTATCAAAGCGCTCAGGATATAAGATGGCCTCCCAGCTAGGCGCAAATAAATCATTAATCATCTCTGGCATAGCTGCAGATAAGCTACTAACACCACCATCAGTTATTGCAGACTTAGTGCCAACTGATTGTTGTAATTCACCGCTACTTTTAAAGCCATAGCGAGTCAAAGTTGGATATTTAGCACAGACCTGATAAATATCAGACATATCCAATAAGGACATCTGCGTCAAAGGAGACAAAATCTTTGCCTCGCAATTATATTTCGGCTCAAAAAACTGATTGGGCAAATTAATTAAACCGCCCAACTGCAATAAGTCTAAATGCGAAGCAAGCTCAGGGGAGGCAATTAGTGCCCACATTGAAGCTTCATCTGCATTTTTTTCTTTCGCAGCAACATTGTACATCGACAACAACTTACCTAAGCTGTGTTGATAGCGAGGGGCAGGCTCGGGGATATCAGTCAAAGGGCGATCAGGATTCACAGTAGCCATAGCTGAATGAAAATTAGGATGTCTCATTCCGGAATACTCAATTTGATTATGTAATAAAGACTGCGCGATCAAGTCTTCGTTATCAGTATTTTTTTCGTTATCAGTATTGTTGAAGCTGTCCGTTCGCAAGTTACCCTCTTTACTTATTATATATACTTCCCCACTATAATACGTGCTTTTTATACCATGGGGTATTGGAAATTATCGCCCCTAGCGTCCATAAAGGAGATAAGCAATAAAATAAACAGTTATCTTACCGCCCTCTATTTTGATTGTAAAATATGATGATAACCGCTTTGCCAATCAGGAAATTGTAGCCAGTCACGGGGAATATTGCTATGCAAACGTTTACCGCTCATTGGCTTATCTTCGTTATAAGCCTGAAGTGTAGGCTGAGTGCTATTTAACTCAGTAGCCAACCAAGTAGTTAACTCAAAAGAAGTCACAGGAGCGTAATCTGTGGCTAAATACATCGGCTTCACATCATCATTATCTTCTAGCAGCACTTGCACAATGATATTAATCAAATCAGTGTCCATAATTCGATTGGTCCAGACATTCGGTAACATTGGCTCTTTTTGCTGCTCTTTTGCTTTACGCACCCGCATCAAGCGCTGCTCGCCGTAAATACCACTAGGACGAATAATTATGGCACGATTACCATAAGCTTGCTGTAACACCTGCTCCGCTTGGAGAATATATTGAGAAGCTTCCCGTTTGGGCGGTTGTGGCTCAATGGTTTCATCTATCCACTGTCCTTCATCTTGACCATAGACCCCAGTAGATGAGATAAATACTACCCTTGTTAGTTGTGGTAATTGGCTTTGTAATTCAGCGATATGCTGCGCTATTCCCAAATAAGTGTTTTTATAATTCTCAGCTTCATAACTATTAGGGGCGACTATGATTGCAATATGGGTAAAATCTTGAATCTGCTCTGCAGTTAGCTTTAGCGCATCAGCTTGAAGATAATCGGCTTGATTATCCAAATCATATGCCTGACGTTCACTTCTTGCCAAGCCAGTTACTTGCTTTTGCCCTGTTGCTAGAGTGTTGGTTACTGCCAACCCTATGTCTCCTTGCCCGATGATTAGGTAACGAGCTGAGGTGGCATTTGTTGAAATTGATTCTGAGAGTTTATTCATGAAGGGTATCCTTATTTATTATTGTGTTTTTTTATTGCTTATTAAAATTTTGCTCTAGTTAAAATTGTTTGCAGGTTTACATTGGTCTTGTGAATCAGAGTATTAAAAATCACCTATTGTTTAGCATAAAACATTATTTTATATAAAACTGTATAGTTATATAGTTATTTAAGAGTCAACCACACAATGAGGCATAATTAATTGCTTCTATATTATCCTCTTATGAATTAATCAGATAAACCCTATTAATGCTGTAATAACATCACAACAAATTATAAAATTTATCTAAACATAAATTTAAACTTGATAAACATAATTGTAGCCCATATACTAATTTAAGCTAAAGAGCCATAGTTCATTTGAACTTAATAGCGATATAGCACATCCTTTCCTAATTCTTAATAATACTTACCAGTTAAATATTATTACCTCCTGTAAGACCCAGTTATTTATTAGAACAACTGAAAAGATAACATCTACCGCTTAATTTTATTTTTTATTTTTAAACTGTGTAAAAACAGGGAATGTATATATATGAATTTTTTATCTAAGATTACGCTAGCTGCTGTTACAGTTTCTGTAGCTTCTTTCGCTTCTGCCGCCTCAATTAGTGGCTCTACTGACTTTCGCATAACTTTACCAGAAATCCTAGTGCTATATCATTGGGATGATGCTCATCTAATATTAACTGACGTAGTATCGACTCCAGAAAACGACAGTAATAATGTAAATCGTGAGATAAGCGATACTACTACGCGTGACTTAACCGAACTTTTAGGAGCTGGTCCATATACTATTGATGGGAACGTTGTAAATACAGATGAACCCACTGATATTAGCTCATTAGGTGGGAGTATAGAGGTTACCTTAAAAGATTCTTGGGGTGTCCGTAGCCTATCAGCTGGAAATGTAACATTGGAGCTAGACAATTCTGGAGATAGAGGAACATTGATAAATGTTAATAAGCAAGCTTCCACAATTCTTACTGAGAGTGCTGTCCTAGTCTCTACGGGTGCTGGCATTACTGGTTCTGACTCGACGATCTTGACCATTCCTTCAGGATGGAATGCCGTTACTGGAGATATTAAGTTTACTCTTAACCTAGCTAATGCTAATCACTCAGGTGAATATAATACACTTGGTAGCATGGGACCAGCGCTAGATAGTGCTGGAGATACTGATACCTTCTTACTAACATTAACAGGCACACCTTAAGCTCTTAATAATAATATGACTTATTCATCTTCATACACAAATATACCAGCCCATTGCTGGTATTTTTTTGAATAGTCATTTTCAGCCTACTTAACTTCTCTTTTATGGGTGAAAAAACCTTATTTTTATTACTCTCTTTTTTAAACAAGGTCCTACTATGCTACAGACCACTATTTGTGTTCATGCTGTACGCCAGACTCTGTTAACTTTTGCTCTATTGCTAACGCCTTTATGGACACTGTACTCGGCTCAAGCTGAGCTGATTATCCACACTTTTCAAGGTAAGAGTGGTCAGACCAGCATGGTCGTCAATCAAGATCAACAAAAAGACTTACCGCCGCCACAACTCGGAATTACTCCCGCAAATATTACTGAAACTGTCTCACTAATAGGTAATAAAAATACTGCCCGTCTTAATCAGTCGCTAACGCTCTATAACTATGGCAATAAACCCAAAAAGATTCGCTTAAATCTAGTAGACATGGACCTAAGTGGCAAACCAATTAAACCCAGTGAAACCACTTTAAAGCATTGGACTCTAATTAATCCCACTGAATTTACCATTGCAGCAGACGGTTATCAGACAGTACGTATGGCCTTTCGGCTACCCTTGAATTTCCCCATAGGTAAGCACAATGCCATGCTGTTAATTGAACAAAAAATTGATAAATCACTGACCTATGATACAGATGGTAAAGGCGTGACTATAGAAATAGGATCACGCTACGGACTACCGGTGGTAATCGATATTCAGTAAATCCTCTTAGTAAATGAATCGATACTTTTATCTTTAATAATATGTGAGTAATACACACTGAACATCATGACGAAACAAACCACTCTTCGACTGATGATACTTGTCTCCATGACAAGCTTTAGTGTATCTGCTATTGCCTCCATATCTGGCACCAAAAATCAATTCTCGCTCTCTACCAAATCGCTAAAACCTAGCCTCGTTGGTATCTTTATCAATAATCAAGAGCTTGCTGCCATTGATATCATTTATGATACTCACGTTAATGACTTACCCACTAATATCGAATTGACTGATACGCTAGATAGGATACCAAGTTCGTTAGTCAATAAATCCGCTATCGATAAAAGCAGTTATTACTACCTATCAAAAGAAGATTTGAGTCGTTGGACAGGGATAAAATTTGATACCATCCCCTCAAAGCTTGTTGATCAGACTAACCCTACTATAGTTTATAGTATCCATACTCCAATTGGTGATACCCAAATTGCTTCAGATCAGCTACTTGAGTATAACGGTAAGCAGTATTTGGCGCTTCATCAGCTAAAAAAGATGGGGATTACCGCTAATTATAGCGCAGCAGATCTTGCCGTAAACTTATATATGGGTTGGCAACCAAAGCAAACAGACAGCACTTCAAAGAGTTCAAAAGAGAGTGAAACAACTGTCAATCAGCCGATAGATTATGCACCAAGCAAGGCAGGCTTATTAGGCTTGTCATTTGATAGCTCATTAAGTGCCTCAGAAATTGCCCGTCGTCCCAATCAGCCAAAATCAACCAATCGCCAAATCTATAGCAATCTTGGAGCCTTTGGTTATGGTCTTGGCGGAGTTTGGGGTGTGCAAGTCAAAGGATCGGATAGAGACTATCAAGGACAAGCTAGTTCTAGTAATAGCAGCACAAAGGGTAGCGATAACTTTAGCCAAACAGTATTAGACAGCTTAAGTAACCTACCTTCAGATTGGGATGTCGATAACTTATACTGGGCTAAATCAGGTGATAAAATCGCTACTAGGCTAGGAATTAACCAACCAAACTCGTTAGGTCAAGGCATACAAACTTCTGGCTCTAAATTTACAGGAGCCTTAGTCGCTTACAGTAACCGAGATATTGAACGTCACCTCTCCTACTTTGATGACAATAGCAGCAGCTTGTTGCAAAACACCAGTCAAGATTACCAGCATTTAGTTGGCACCGGCGAACCTGGCGGCGTGGCCGAATTACGTATTGATGGTCGGACTATTGCTCGGGTCCAAATCGGTCTTGATGGCCGTTATGAGTTTTTAAACTTAGATGTTAATCGGCTGAATTTGTCTGAGACGCTAGTTGAGATTGCTATCTTTGCTTATCCTTTAGCACGCCAGCCCTTAGAGGTAAGTACTATCCTACTAGGGAAGCGCCGTACCAATGTGGCGACCGATGAGCTGTTAATTGAAGCGGGTATTGGCCAAGCGGGAAATGTTTTTAGTAAGGATGACAATGAGAATAAAGACATTGCCGCTCATGTTTACGCTGAATATGGTCTGTCAAATCGTTTAGCAGTACGCGGTGGTGCCAATAGCAACTTACAAACTACGTCAGCCTCAACGAATGATGACTCGATATCTTGGTATACCGGCCTAAACTATAGCCCCTCAATCAATAGTAATATTGATTTAAGTTACGCTAATACACCCGAACAACAACTGTGGCAGGCCCAGCTTGAGTATCGACTACCGAAGTTTGGGGCAAACTATCAATATAATACCCGTCTGTACACTAACCGTCCATATATTACCAGTGATATAGCTACCCTTGCTACTAACGAGGACTCTTTACGCGATGAGCGACACCAACTGCTATTAAGCTATAAGCCTAGCAACAATACTAATTTAAACCTTAACCAGTATTATGAAGACATTGCCATTGATAATGCTTTTGATAATTACTATGCCTACGCTAGCATTCTTCATCGGTTTAATGAATCATTAAATGGTGGGCTAAATTGGAACACGCGAGATGATCGCTACAGCTATCGCCTACTATGGAATGAGCGCAATACACGCACGACTTATGACTACTTAAGAGATAACAGTATAGGGCTCTCCGGTAATAATGATAGCGACACTATATCACTGCGCCATCAGGCCAATAGCCAACTAAGCCTTGAGCAGTCTATTACCCATCGTCATGGCCAAAGAAATCCGTTATATCAAGGCGATATCAGTTATCGCTTTAATGCTTATGGAGCAGACTCTAATATCAACGGCTACCTCAACAGTACCGATAGCTTATTAAGTGTTGGCTATAGTCTATACAAAGGCCAAGTAGGCTGGGAGGCTGACTGGCAATTGACTCACCATAATAGTGTTAACTTTAGCTTAGGCTATAAACACCGTTATGTTGATTCAATTGCGACGGAGCATTTTGACAACTCAGTGATTATTGATGGTTCTATTAAAGAAGAGTCACTACCAGCTTGGTCTCAGAATAATTATCTATATGCCAAATTATCTTTCGATATGTTTAAGACACCAAAGCAAAGTCTGAAACTAGGACATTATCCGCGTCAAGAGCTAGGTAGTGTGATTGTAGAAATTACCCATCCCCCTGAACCCTTGATAGATAGTGAATCTATGCGCTTCACTTTGGACAGTCAAAAGGTAGATGCGAGCCTTTTAGGCTCTCATGATACTGGTAGCCAATATCTAATCAGTAACATTAGAGCCGGTGATTACACGTTAAACAGGGATGCCAAAGACTTACCACTTGAATATAGCACTGGTGAACTACCCACACCGCATATCCGTGTCACTAACTACGCCCCAACTTCTGTACCATTTAAGCTACAAAAGACTTATGGTCTCTCAGGGAAGCTAGCCGATGCTAAGCAAGGGGTAACTTTATCTATTTATAAAGATCAACATCTACTCCAAAGCTTTGAATCAAGCAGCTATGGCTATTTCCAAATTTTTGGACTGCCTACTGCTACTTATACCTTGACAGCTGAGGGCTATAAAAGCCAACAGATTACCATTAATGATGATTTTGTAATGCAGGTCGTATTGCAGCTACAAGATTAGTTCTGATGAGCCCTATGCATTACGAGAAACAGACAGCATACGTTAAATAAAGCAATGACTTACATAAAAAGGTTATAAACATGAGCACTTTAAAAAAACTTATAGCAAAAGTAAGCTTGTTAACCAGTGCTATTTTTTGCTCTCAAGTAGCAATCGCATGCCCAGGAGTTGCTGATATATCAGGATTTATTAGGCTAAATACGTCCAATGATATTGACGCAGAGACTATTTACTTTTGTAAGCAAAACGGATTTACCATTGACCAGCTTAGAATAAGTTTTGAACCAAGTGATTTAATAGCAGAGGGAAGTCATGCCATTGTCATGGGAAATACAGCTCAACAGTTCCCAATACAAGGATCTGTCAACTTAATTGGTCCTGGTCCACAAAATTTGGACCTAAAATCATTAAAACTGGTTACAAACTTTCCAAGCAGTGGTGGGGAGTATAATATTCAATCAATATTTAATTTTTATAGCCGCGTCCCGTACATTAGAACGAATAGATGTAATGCGAATTTTTATAATGGCAATCAATACGAGATGATAAAAGCGTATCTACGTAATAATGCCTCTGCTATCTTTAAAGCGAAAAATCTTAGCACTAATGCCATTAAATCCGCTACATCAATTCCTAATGGTAATGATATAGCTGTAATAAAAGACGCTGAAATTGGACTTAAGAATAGCACTATAAAAGCAGATATCACCTTTTATCATGCTAACCCTAATACCAATGGACAATACTTTACTAGTAGAAACAAGAGACTTTGCTGGGTAGGAATAAGTAGTCGGATAGACTTAAATGATAATGCTGAAAATATCAATGATGCAGGCACCTACGCAGTTGATATAGGTGTATATAAACCTTAATGCAACCTATATCCAGACTGGATGTTATAGCTTCAAGCACTCAACTGTTTTTTCCAGAACCCGCTCATCAGTAAGCAAAGCCAGATGCCCAATGCCATAGACCACTGCCTTGTGCTCTTCGGGCACATTCAAACTATGATCACCCGTATGCTCACCCAACGCTGAGTGGATATTCACCAGTCCATCTCCTAACAGATAATTTACTTTAGAATTATCTCCCTCCTCACTCAAGCTTGCCGCCAAAAAATATGCCGCTATATGCTCAGGTAAAGCCGTGAAGTGACGCTCACTGTCTGGCAAAACACTGCGTGTTGTGAGCGACTGCCAATCTTCATCACGGACACTGCCATGACGCAAATCTATAATACCGGTACTGCGTATATCGCCAAGCTTACCTAGCGAAGCTGCAAAAGGCAGCTTACTAATGGTTTGCTGAACAGTGTTGCCAATGCGCTCAAGCACTGCGCCATGATGCGGTGTGCCCAAAGTAATTAACTTGTTGGTTTTTTTTACCCACGGCTGTTGAGCTTGCTCTCCATAATAAAGCGCACTACGTGATACCAAGCCGCCCATGCTATGACCAATTAACGTAATTTCACTAATTTCAGGATAAGTAGCATTTAATTGCTGCAATAACGCTGAGAGTTCACGACCATTGTTAGAAATACGTCGCCCAGTATTGTAATTGAGATAAAGCACGCTAGTCTCAGGTTGCGCCTTTATAATTCTCTGACCCAAACCCTGCTCATTGGCCGGTTGCCAATTCACATAACCCATGCATAGGCCATGCAGAATAATAACCACTTTTCCTGACAAAGCCTGCGACTGGTTTATCTGATTCAATTTGGCTAGGGGTTGGCCTTCACTGCTATAAAGCATCATCGGCAAGGCAAGCGGGTTGTGTTTACTCTCTAGATGATCGCCCATAACACCGTTGAGGACATCAACCACTTGATGTAGATAGTTTGGCAAAGGCTGCGTACCTTTGGAGCCAAAAAAATGGTTGGATTTATGTATAGCAAAAGCCAAACTGTGACCCACCAACAAAGTGATGCCTTTGATCATGCCATAGACTCTACTGCTAAGACTGTGACGCCAAAAGTGACCATGTTTATGGTTTAATAGTCCGATGGGGCGCAGGACGATTTCACGGTGTATCGCCTCGACAATAGCGGTGGTTTCTACCACCCCAATTATGCTGAGCTGACTTATCCCTGCCAAGAAGTCATAGATAGAGATAGTCTCTACCAGTAGCCGTTCGTTATCGCTCTTAGCTTCACTATCATTGGCTTTGCTATCAAAGGGAGTAAATTGGGTCATAGTAGTCACTTCCATATGGGTAGACCCATACTACTACGTGTCACTGTCTATGCCTACTTTTTAAACAAACAAAGCTATAAAACAAAGCTATAATCTTAAATCCAAGCCTTGCTCTAAAAGTAGGTCACATAGGCCAGCTGCACATCTTCACGTCCATTGATCTTATCTTGGAGCTGATAACTGCCCTTGAGACGAATGGCTCGGTTTTTGTCTAAGTTATATTGAGCGCCTAAGCTTAAGATAGGTTGCCAATAGCTGGTTTTTAGTTGGTCATTATTAGAGTTGCCGTGATACCAATAAGGCACTTGGACTTCCCCGATTAATCGAGCGTTACGGTTCAACTGATAACGACACCCTAAGTTCACGCCTGCACCGACTCGGTAACCTTTAGTTAGCCCTTTACCTACTTGTGCCAGTCCATTACCAAAGGCGTAGCATAGATGCGGTGGCAACTGCCCTGAGCCTGCTTCAGGACTGCCGAAAGCGGCTGATATGCCTTTTTCATAACCAAAGCTTCCTACCAAGTGGCTACTGTCTGGATCTGAATTACGAGTATCATCATTCATGTGCGAACCATCTTTAACTTGAATGGCCTGTACATTAACCCCCCAGCTCGATAGCAGCGACTCCCCTTTGCGTGCAGTATTTATGGGATTAAACGAGCGACCTTTCAGTATAGTCAGCTCTTGAAGCTCAAGCCTATTATGATTGCCTTTGTCTTGTTCATCATCGCCATAAGCTCTTAACTCAATAATGCCG
>JAHHUJ010000045.1 GCA_020024075.1 Psychrobacter sp. | reverse complement strand
CAAGAGCTGTAATATTGGCTTTTTTAATGTTAATTTTAATATAATTATAAAGTATAAGTTGTTAATATAATTACAAAGTATAAGTACAATAAGATGAGTGGTCATCCATTGACCACGATAGCGTAATTTTCCTCCTGCCTAGATGGGTTACCATCTAGGTATTTTTTTGTCTATCATTTGCATCAATTCGGCTTACAATATAGATAAAATAGCGTTTTTTTAGTAAGGTGAGCGTATTAAAGTAAACCCTTAAATAATTTGACTATAAGCGGTCACATTTGACTGGCTTATTCATCCCTATTTTCATTACAACGTGGCGACATTATGACTTTTCAACAATTGATTTTGACTTTGCAAACTTATTGGGCAGAAAAAGGCTGTGTGGTTCTGCAGCCTTACGATATGGAAGTGGGAGCAGGGACCTTTCATACTGCGACATTTTTACGTTCTTTAGGCCCAGAGGTATGGAACGCCGCTTATGTCCAGCCTTCGCGTCGCCCAACGGATGGCCGTTATGGCGATAACCCTAACCGCTTGCAACATTATTATCAGTTTCAAGTAGTTATGAAGCCAAACCCACCAAATATTCAAGAGCTGTATTTAGGTTCTTTAGAGGCGATTGGTATTGATACCTTGACCCATGATGTGCGTTTTGTCGAAGATAACTGGGAGTCACCTACGTTAGGCGCTTGGGGCTTGGGCTGGGAGGTGTGGCTGAATGGTATGGAGGTGACTCAGTTCACTTACTTCCAGCAAGTTGGTGGTCTTGAGTGCTTCCCGGTAACTGGTGAAATTACTTATGGTCTTGAACGTCTAGCGATGTACATTCAGGGTGTAGATAGCGTCTATGACCTAGTTTGGACCGATGGCGAATTTGGTAAAGTGACCTATGGCGATGTATTCCATCAAAATGAGGTGGAGCAGTCGACTTATAACTTTGAATATGCTGATGTGCCGAAGATGTTTGATCTATTTGATTTTTATGAAGAGCAAGCAGACAAGCTGGTAGCAGCAGGACTGCCTTTGCCTGCCTATGAGATGGTGTTAAAAGCGTCGCATACTTTTAACTTGCTTGATGCCCGTGGTGCAATTTCAGTGACTGAGCGTCAACGCTTTATTCTAAGAGTACGTACTTTGGCACGTAAAGTGGCGCAAGGTTATGTGCAAGCACGTGCTAAGCTTGGCTTCCCATTGGCAAATGAGGCGCACCGTGAGGCGGCCTTGAAGAAGTATTTACCAAAAGATGAGAGCACTGCGGATAAGAAAGCCGATAAATAATCTTTTAGATTGATTTTTACAAGCTTTCATAGGGCATCGATAGCCTATAAATATTAATAACATCTTCAAAAACAGAGAATTTCATGAGTACAATTTTATTTGAACTAGGTAGTGAAGAGCTGCCACCAAAAAGCCTAAAGCCTTTACGTGATTCATTAAAAGCGAGCGTTGAAACTCAGTTACAAGACGCTAATATCCGCTATGACAGCTTAAAGGTAATGGCAGCTCCCCGTCGCTTGTCTCTATTGATTGAGGGAATCGGTGAAAAACAGCCCGATCGTATTGAGCAAAAGCGTGGCCCAGCAGTGAAGGCCGCTTATGATGCCGAAGGTAAGCCAACGCGCGCCGCTGAAGGTTTCGCTAAGGGTTTGGGCATTGATGTCAGTGAGCTGGTTACCATTGAAACCGATAAAGGGGATTACATCGGCTATGAGTTAACCGTTCAGGGTCAAGAGACGACTGAGCTATTGCCAACTATTTTTCAAAATGCCTTAGACAATCTACCTATTGCTAAGCGTATGCGCTCAGGTGACAGCCGTGAAGAGTTCGTACGTCCGGTGAAGTGGTTAGTGTTAATGAAGGATGATCAAGTCATTGAAGCTTCTATTCAGGGCTTACAGGCAGGCAATCAAACTTTAGGTCACCGTTATCATTCACCACAGCCTATCACGATACCACATGCCAATGAGTATGAAAGTATACTTGAAGCGAATAAGGTTATCGTTGACTTTGATCGTCGCCAGCAGCTAATTGTCGAAGGGGTAAAAAAGCTGTCTGCTGAGGTAGATGCTGAAGCCATTGTGCCTCAAGATTTATTAGATGAGGTGACAGCTTTAGTTGATTTGCCAGTGGCTCTACGAGCAAGCTTTGAAGAGCGCTTCTTACAAGTGCCACAAGAAGCCTTGATTAGCACCATGCAAGCGGACCAAAAGTACTTCTGTTTGACCGACAAAGAAGGCAAGCTACAGCCTTACTTTATCTTCATTAGTAATATTGAGTCAAAAGACCCAAGCCAAGTAATCAGTGGTAACGAGAAGGTAGTGCGTCCTCGTTTGGCCGATGCGGAGTTCTTCTTCTTACAAGATCAAAAGCAGCCGCTTATCGAAATGGCCGAAAACCTAAAAAATCTAGTGTTCCAAGATAAGCTAGGCACCATTTGGGAGAAGTCTGAGCGTATTGCTAAGCTGGCAGCATTTATTGCGACCACCTTCAAAGAGCAAGACATTGACGGCTATTCAGACATCGATGTTGAGCAAACCACGCGAGCAGCTATGCTGTCAAAAGCAGACTTAACCAGTACCTTAGTGGGCGAGTTCCCAGAGCTTCAAGGTGTGGCTGGTACTTATTATGCTCGCTTAAATGGTGAGCCTGAGACCATTTCTGCGGCGATTGAAGAGCAGTACTTGCCTAAGTTTAGTGGTGATGTATTGCCACAAACGCCTATTGGTATTTGTCTGGCCTTAGCCGATCGTCTGGACACTCTGGTAGGGATCTTTGGTATTGATCAAGCACCGACAGGATCAAAAGACCCGTTCAGCTTACGTCGCTCAGCCATTGGTGTGCTGCGTATCTTAATTGAGAAAAAGCTGCCTATTAACTTAAAGCACTTAATTGAGCAAGCGGTTAACAACTATCAAGGTAAGCTTGCCGATGACCAAAAAACTTTGACTCAAGTTATGGCATTTATCAACTCACGTTATCGTGCCATGTATACCGAGCAAGGTATCAGTGTTGATAGTATTCAAGCGGTATTGGCCATCAATCCGAACCAGCCTTTAGATTTCGACCAGCGTTTGCAGGCGGTGAATGAGTTCCATAACTTACCACAAGCGGCGACTTTGGCAGAGATTAACAAGCGTGTTGCCAATATATTAGCCAAGTCAGAGGGTGAAGTGGGGCAGTCAGTTGATGAGTCTTTATTGGCTGAAGATGCTGAGAAGACCTTGTATCAAGCATTAACTGTCGCCAAGACTGAAGTAGCGCCGTTACAGGCTGAGGCTCAATACACTCAAATTTTACAGTCGCTGGCCAGCTTAGAAGCGCCATTGACAGGTTTCTTTGACAATGTAATGGTAAATAGTGAAGATGAAGCCTTAAAAGCGAACCGCTTAGCTTTGTTAAAGCAGGTACGCGAGCTGTTCTTAACGGTAGCCGATGTGGGTGAGTTGCAGATTTAGGCAGCTTGTTTGCGTCCGAATTACCCTGCTATCTAGCTAGCAACCGAACCGAAGGGCATAACGTTTTTGCGTTATGCTCTTTTTTAGAAGTTAGCTGTCTGTCTAAGAGCTATCTGGCTAAGTTTGCTCAAGGTTCGCAGAAGATTTAGTAAATGACTGATAACTGTTTAGTAAAAACTGTTATTTTGGTTAGGTAAAGCTCTTGTTTTGGGCAAAAGTGCTATGGTAGGGATGTCTAGTAGCTGAAATATTGTAAGTAAAAGTTACAAGTTAACATTACTCATTTTTAATTTCTTATCGCATAATACAATAGTTTAAGACTTCTCTAAATTTTCTGTTACGTTACTTAGGTATGCGCTGTCATGATTGAAAACTGGACGCGGGAGCGAGTCACACAGCGGGTGTTAACCGCCACCTTATTGGTGATATTATTCATTCTTTGCTTTAAAGTGGTGCAGTTTTTTATTGTGCCTGCCCTATGGGCCGCTATCTTGGCTTATGTAACCTTCCCCGCTTATAACTTCTTTCATAAAAAAGTAAAACTAAGTCCCAATATCAGTGCAGGTATTATGACCATATGTATTACCCTTATCTTGGGGGTGCCTGTGGTATTGGGGCTTTTTGTATTGCAGCAAGAGGCAGTGAACTTATACAGTAACTTGCTATATAGGATAAAAGTAGGCTACGTTGATTTGCCGGAAGAGATTAAGAATATCCCTGTAATTGGACAGCAAATTAAAGATATCTTGTGGGAGATTAATAAAAACCCAGAAGCCTCGTTGAGTGCTTTTCGAGCTTGGTTACAGTCGCATTTGTATTACGGAAAAGTCGCCCTAGATGTGGCTTTGAGTACTATGGCTAAGGTGGGCATGGCCTTAATGACCATCTTCTTCTTTTATCGTGATGGTATTAGCTTGATGAAGCAGATCCGTCAGGCGCTACGCAATATCATTGGTAACCGTATTGATGATTATATTGACTCTGTGGGCTCAACCACTCAGGCTGTGGTTTACGGTATTGGGTTAACTGCCTTGGCACAAGCCATCCTTGCAGGGGTGGGCTATTACTTTGCAGGGGCGCCTAGTCCCATCTTATTGACCTTAATGACCTTCGTGGTGGCCTTGATTCCTTTCGGTACTCCTTTTGCTTGGATGGGGGTATCTATTTGGTTAATGACCCAAGGGCATACCCCTGAAGCCATTGGTTTAGCGTTATGGGGTATGTTGGTGATTAGTTGGGTTGATAACCTAATCCGTCCCATTGTCATCTCTGGCGCTACCAAAATTCCCTTTATCATTATTTTTATTGGAGTATTAGGGGGGCTGACAGCCTTTGGTTTTGTAGGTCTGTTTATTGGTCCGGTTGTTTTGGCGATTGCTTTAGCAGTATGGCGAGAATGGATTAATCAACATCGTAATATTATCTTTGCCCCTTGCTATGCTCAGCTTGATGAGCATCAGTGGAAGCCAGCAGACCGGCCTATGGCATTAGAGATTTCTCCAAATGTGGTGACTTTTAGTAAATATCCTTTTGCGAATGCGCCAAAAGATGGGACAGATAAATCAGAGGCTAAACCAGAATCAAAAAGTGACTCAAAACAAGACCACTCTGATAATAATTCTGTTAATAATAAAGAAGAAGATAACCTACATCGACCGGATAAATAGCGCTTATAAATTGTGTTAAGTTAACCGGTCACCATTCTCATGACATTCACTTAAATAAGGATTGGTTTTTTTCATGCTCACCATTATCGCTGATAGTAACATTGCTCATTTGCACGACTACTTTAATGAAGAGGTGTTAAAGCATCCGATTAAAGTGGTTGAAATGGCAGGACGTGATATCACCGCAGCGGTGATCGAGGAACATCAGCCCGATGCATTATTGATTCGTTCGGTAACGCCAGTCGATGCTAAGCTGCTGGATAATAATCAGAGCCTGCAGTTTATCGGTTCAGCCACTATTGGCACAGACCATGTCAATGAGAGCTATCTTAGCTTACGTGGTATTCGCTTCGCTAATGCTGCTGGGTGTAGCAAGCATTCTGTAGCGCAGTATGTGCTGAGTGCAATTTTGCAGTTACGTCCAGAGTATTGGCCGAATGCTGCAGCTACGATGACAGCAGCCGATAAACCAGTGAAATTAGGCATTATTGGTCTGGGTAATATTGGAGGGACGCTAGCGCGTTATGCGCAAGATCTGGGCTGGGAAGTCTTGGGCTACGACCCCTTTCAGCCAGCCTCAGTTATTAATAACGCCAGCTTTGAGCAGGTATTGACCCAAAGTGATGTGATCAGCTTGCATGTGCCATTAACGATGCCAGGTCACAGTGAGTTGCCCACTTATCATATGATAGATGCGCAAGCTTTGGCTAAGATGCCTAGCACAACGATGTTAATTAACACTGCACGCGGGCCGGTGATTAGTGAGTTAGATTTATTGGCCGAGCTGGATAAAAATCCTCAGCGCCAAGTGGTGCTAGATGTGTTTGAGAATGAGCCAGTTGTCCCCGCTCACCTGCTTAATAGATTAGCCATTGCTACGCCGCACATTGCTGGCTACACCCTTGAGGGCAAACTGCGTGGCACTCAGATAATTTTTGATACCTTTGTGCGCTCTTATGGCGAAAAAGGTGCGGATATCTTAACTATTAAAGAGCAAGATTTGATGGCAGATTTGTTGCCGGAGAATCCTTATCAGTGGCAAGAGCTAACCCAAAACCCTGAGAAGTTGACTGAATTTTATGACATCAAGGCTGACGATAAGCTGCTAAGAGAAGCTTTAGATGAGACTGCTTCTAGGGTTGAAGCTCAAGCCTTTGATGCTCTACGCAAAAATTATACTCTGCGCCGTGAGTGGTTATTTGAGCGTTAATGGCTTTATGCTCGTTCGTTAGTAGCTTCTCTGATTCAATAAGTTTGTGAAACTAGGCCCTTAACCGGGCCTTATTTAATATAAGTGTATAAAGAGTAAGTCATGTCTAATTCTCAATTGTCTGCACCCCTTACTGAACACCCTGATTCTCAAAGCTATGCTCCTTCTATGAGCCTCGAGATGGCGGTTAAACGCGCTAAAATGTTGGCGCAAATTCGTCAGTTCTTTGCTGAGCGTCAAGTGCTTGAAGTACAGACCCCTTTAATGTCGCAGGCGGGTAACACCGATGTGTTTGTGCCTTCAATCTCTACCAATATAACCGTTGCAGATAAGCCTAAAACCTACTATTTACATACTTCCCCTGAATTTGCGATGAAGCGAATGTTGGCGAGTTGGAAGGTAGCGATATATCAAATTTGTCCAGTATTTCGAGATAATGAAGTGGGCCGCCGTCACAATAGCGAATTTACTATGCTTGAATGGTATCGCCCCGGCTTTGAACTTGAAGCACTGGCTGCTGAGCTGTCTGATTTATTGGCCGCAGTCTATGGGCAGCCACAAGCTATGGTTGAGTATAGTTATCGCCAAGCGTTTATGGATTATGTTGGGCTTAATCCACTGACAGCAAGCCTTGAGTCATTGATTGAGGTGGCAGATGAGCATGGCTTTGCTGGCCTAGATTTGGGCGAAGACCGTCAGGGTTGGCTGGATGTGTTATTCAGCCACTTGGTTGAACCTAACCTCGGGTTTCAGTCGCCGACACTGATTACCGACTATCCACCTGCGACTGCTGCTTTGGCTAAAATAGAGAAAGATGAAGCAGGTAACGATGTTGCCAAACGTTTTGAGCTGTATATCAAGGGTATTGAGATTGCCAATGCTTATGATGAACTGGCAGATAGCCAAGCGTTAGCAGAGCGATTTGAGCAGGATAATGTTGAGCGGGCACAGCGCGGATTAGCAGTGATGCCAATTGATAATAACTTGGTGGTAGCCTGTGATGATCTACCCGAGTGTAGTGGTATTGCGCTTGGGGTGGATAGACTGCTTATGGTATTAACAGATTCAAAGCGCATTGATCAAGTGATTGGCTTCGATGTGGTTCATGCCTAAGATGTGGTTTATGACCAACACTACTAACACTGCAAACATCTATCAACAGGCTGAGATAACGACTAGATTACTCAATATCTTTGGATTTAAAATCTTTCATAATCCTACTTAATTTTTTGCTATTGTTATAAAAGGCACGGCAGCCAGGGCATAACAACAGATGTGAGTGCAATTGTATCTTTTCGGCTAGGCGCAAGGGACGCTCTTGTCCATTACTGGCGATTTGAGTGATACGTTTGCAATTTTTCATAATTTGAACTGCCTTAAATCAGAGGTGCGTCTTAACTTATTGAGTTAGGTATTTATTATCAGTCACGGCTAACTGGGTTATGAATTTGGTTGGTTACTAAACCACTTTATAGTCAAGCAGGTTTGTAAGCTTAACCGTGCTCTATGCATTAACACATAATGGTTACTGCTGCTTATTTGTAGCGCATCACAAATCTCTTTTGTCTCAAGTTCGAGATATTCTTTCATCAAAAAGGCTCGAGCCTGCTCGCTAGGTAGATTGGTCAAACAGGCCTCTAGCACCTGCCAAAATCCCTCTGAATGCACTTGCGCTTCAGCATCACACCAGCTGTCGTCAAATTGCTTAGGTTTGCACTCAGGATGCCAAGAGCCTGCCTCATCAAATAAGGTATCCATTAAGCTGTCATCACAGTATTCATTAGCACTATGTAGGCTTGATAGGGTTGCATATTTGCTATCTTTGCGGATTTTATCAATGATTTTGTTCTTCAAGATGGCAAATACCCAGCTTTTAAAAGCGGCATTTCCTTTGAATTGATCGCTATATTGAAGTGCTGACATTAGGGCATCTTGGACCACATCCTCTGCCAAATGATAGTCGTCTAACTGTGAACGGGCAAAAGCAAGCATCTGATGGCGTACCGCCTCTATAAATTCAGGTGTCAGGCTATGATGTTCTGGCTTTAGTGAGTCGTTGGCATCGTTCATTTTTGACAGCTCTTCTGATTATTGGTATTCGATGTGAAAGGTGATCGGTGAGTGTGGAGTTAGTAACGGTACTGCCGTTTTGACACCGAAGGATTTAACCAATAGTCGACACTGACATAACGACCTGCTCCATAAAATAGGGTCACTAGTAGCATAATAGCGTAAGTAGCTGCGAATTCTATGCCATTATTTAGAATCACAAAATTGCCAGTTTCGGTGAGCCAGTCATAATTACCATGGGTTGCTAAAATATCGCGTGCTTTATCGAGTCGTAATGCGGCTTGTTGCGAGTTTTCAAGGCTGGCATCACTGCCCCAAAACCCAAATATATTCATTAGACTTGAAACACTGGTTTCAGGGTTAGTAGGGGTTATGGCATACCACCCATTGGACCAATGCACACTGAACATCGCTACTAGCATGGTGATAATTAGCGAGAATGACACGAAGCGAGTGCCTAGTCCTAGTAATAAGGCAATACCGCCGACTAGCTCAGCGGCGATGGCCAATACTGCCATGAGGGTTGGTGCCGGTAATCCTAAGCCCCACTCACTATTGCCAAACCATTGAACGATGTCTTGAAAACCGGTTAGCTTGTTCCAACCAGCACTGATAAAGATCGGAGCGAGGTATAAGCGTATGGCTAATGGAGCAATAAAGTCTAACGATTCTAAGCGTGAGATAACTGCATTAAAGGATTTAAAGGTACTGCTGGAAAAGCTCATAAGACATTCTCGGTTCTAAAATAAGTATCAAAAAATAGCGCGACAATAAAAGTAATTACCCAAGCTTATCGTGCTTCTAGCTGTTGGATTTAAGCGTTTCGTGCATAAAGGCAACTGTTTTAGAGCAGCATCAGTAGCCTAATCCAACGGTTTATTGACCGACATATACAACTTGTTGTTGTATCAGCTTATGGATTAAAGGCAGGCCAAACGACACCAAAAGTTGATGATTTTGATAACCTAGATGGTCACAAAAATCTTGCATCAAAGCGGTTAATTTATTTTCAGTGAGTGCAATGGCTGGCTGGGTATCAATAAACTCTATAAGCGCATGAGTTAGAGCATTAACAGTCATAAACTGCACTTTATGGTCAGTATCTCGGTACACCAAGTAAAAGCTATCTTCTACTGCAATAGGTTCAAAGTCAGGGCTTATTCTATGCACCGGCCATTGATAATGCAGATTCTGTAGGCTCGGATTGAGGGTTATATAATTGAGGGCTATATAACTTAAAGCGTCCGAAGGGTTTTGATCGGAGGTCAAGTTGGTAGATGGCGGGTGGGGGTGGTTAGGGTCTACACAATAAGTATCCACTTTGAGCTCAATCCATTCATAGTGCGCCAGCTCTGCAAAATAGGGTGGAAGCTCAAGCAGGGTTAGCACTTCAGGCTGAGATAAATACTCGACAAAGCTTTGATTAATCTCAGTGAAGTAAGGGCTATGGCAATGATATTGCAAAAAAAACTGTTGGCAACTATGTCGCCACTGGGTAGGGTCAATCAAGCTTTGGCAGACAGGAAAGCATCTGTCTAAAAAACCACAAATATTATTGAATACCAAGCCTTGATATAGGTTTCCAATGCGACTAGAAATAGTGGCAATACTAGTTGAATCTGAGTGTGTAGAATCTGTGCTTGTAAAGTTAAAGCTCTCAGAGTCTGGCGAGCGCTGTTGCTGACGCAGATACTCCCCAAAGCTTTGTTGAAACATCGCTAGATTTTGAGGCTCCGCATCTTTGGTCAAGGTCATTTTAGAGTTATATACGCTCATGTTGCTTATCCCTAGGGTTATGGGCAGCGAGTAGTGAAGGGCTACTTGTTGAGGCAACTTTCGGGGATGTTTTAGAATGATCGTGAGACTGAAAGTTAGGTTTGGATTGAAGCTCACGAATCTGATTCACCTCTTTGATCAGCTCAGCCATAGTTGGGAAATTAAAGTCACGCTCTAAACAGGTGGGAAGCCTGCTGGCAGGTCTCTGGGTTTGCTGTTCGATTAGGGTGTAAGCGTCCTCTAAAAGCGCCCAAACTGGGTCAATAACCTGATTGCCATGAGTGTCCACAATCAGCCCATCATCTTCGGTATGGTGTCCAGCGACATGAATATAGCAGGTACGCTCGAGAGGGAGTTGGCGCAGATAGTCATGAGCATCAAAGCCAAAGTTTTGGCTGTTAACATATATATTATTAACATCTAAATGTAACAGGCAGTCTGCTTCCTCACTTACCGCAGTTATAAATTCGGCGTCGCTCATATCGCTTTGGCTAGGTATGAAATAGTAAGACGCGTTTTCAAAGCCAATTTGCTGACCCAAGATATCTTGTGCCTGCTTAATTCTATTGGCGACCCAGTGTACGGCCTCTTCGGTACAAGGAATGGGTAAAAGGTCGTATAAATGACCGGCTTGATCGCTACACCAGGATAAATGTTCGGTATAAAGATCAATATCGTGGATGCGCATAAAATCTTTTATGTTGTGCAATAAAGCTGTATCTAGGCTGGCTGTGCTACCAATAGATAGCGACAGACCATGACAAACGAAAGGATATTGTTCGGTATAAGCTCTTAGCTTTTTGTAATACTGCCCACCGACTTGACCTTTAGAATTGAGCCAATTCTCTGGTGCTAATTCAAAAAAGTCGATGTCAGAGAGGTCTGCTTTGTCCATTTCTGATAACAGCTCACGACGAAACCCTAGACCTGCACCCCCTAACTGCTTTTGGTTCAAGGCAGAAGAGAGAACTGGGGTAGGTAAGTCTAAAGTGGATAGCGTCATAATAGTCCTTTAAAACGGAGACCTTTGAGAAGGGTAGGCTTAAACCTACTGCTTACTAGCTAAGCAGTTATTAATCAATAAGCTGTCTAATACTTTGGATTGTTATATAAATGAGCCCTAATTACTGTCGCGCTCATATTAGCCACATTTGGCATCTGCTTTTTTGTCTGCACTACAAGAGCCTTCAGCCATTTTTGTATCACCGCAAGAACCATCAGTCATCTTAGTATCACTGCAAGAGCCTTCGGTCATTTTTTCATCACCGCAAGAGCCATCAGTCATTTTTTTATCACCACAAGTGCCTTCTTTGGCGCTTTCACTGTTTTTATACCCTGAGTCCATAGAGTCAGAAGCAAAAGGGTTGGTAGTTGTACAGCCACTTAAGGTGACTAAAGAGCCTAATGCTAATGTTGCAACGATTGATTTTGTTTTCATTTTAATATTCCATGTATAAGTGGGTTAGGAGTAATCCGTTAATTAAGTCTGTTTAAGGTGAGTATTGATGTCTGCTAGCTATTTACTGCCACCGCATTTACCTTCACCACATTTGCCATCCGCTTTTTTAGTAGGTTTTTTAATCGTGTCACCCCCACATTTGCCTTCGCCACATTTTGCTTCAGCAGATTTGCTATCACTACTGTGAGCTGTTTGCATAGGGTTGGCATCAAAAGGGTTACCCGCTTGTGCGCCACTGATGGCCATTAATGAGCCGAGCGCTAAGCCAGTAATGATTGAAGTCTTTTTCATGATGTTCTCCATTGATAAGGTTAATTAATTCATACGAGTTAACAGCTTTAAACTATGGCTATAAAAGCCCTGCAAAGATGTGGTCTACCAATCAATGGCAAGTTATCATTCTGTTATAAATTAGACGCTTGAAAGTGTGGTTTTCTTACATTTATTTTTATTAATATTTATAAAAAATGTGGAGTGTTAGGTAAGTAGCTGATTTATATTAATTTTAAATAAGTGGTTGGAAGTGATT
>JAHHUJ010000044.1 GCA_020024075.1 Psychrobacter sp. | reverse complement strand
TTAGACCAACCTGATCATCATTTTGCTACGAATTCATTAGACTTAGCATTAAGCGGTGGTCAAGTTTTTTAGTAACTGATTGGCTAAATTCTAAAGAAGAATAAAGAAGAAGAGTAAGTTGTTTATTAACCAACCTACTCCTCTTTAAGCCCGTAAATATGAAAACCACGATAAGCATTAAGCAAGTCGTGGTTTTTTATATTTTAACTGGTTTTATGAGGAATAATTGCCCGGTACACTCTCCTTAATAACTGTGTTTTATTGAGCTAAAAAAGTTCTATACCGCCATCTGTGCTATGCCTTAGATGACTTTTAGGACAATTATTTTATTTTTTTAAAACATTACTAACTTATTGGTTGACACGCAGCTATTTTTAAGATTAATTAAGAGATTAAGGGCTGTTTATTTTTATTTTTCCATACTATTTTTATTACTTTTTTTATATTTTTACCTTGGATAGACTTAATACCCCTTGAATAAGTCTCAACAGGGAATTATTAAATAACATATAGACTTACAATCTAAACTGATTGCATATTATGGTCTGCTATCTGGCTGAAGGATGATTAAATGATGTTACCCTCAAATGTTAAAAATACTCCTAATCCTGATGCAAACTTATCTGACTCTGAAGCTAATATGACTGATTCTCTAAAAACTGATATTGATGGTAATGTGATCAATAATATTTCTAATTCAAACAACATTGTGGATACCTCAGTAAGTCCAGATATCATCTTGCCAAACTCATACGATGATGATCATTTAAATCAAACCGCTTATATGCAGAACTTACCTAAGCTTAGCCATCACTTGGTAGATGAAGCTCAGCGTAACTTAATGCGTGCTGTCGCCTATTTAAATGATACTGAAAAGCAGGATGTGCTAAAGGCTTGTGCTTACGGTGATAAGGCACACATCAATGACAAGAGAAAATCTGGTGAGCCGTATATCACCCACCCTATTGCCGTTGCTGAGATCCTAGCGGGATTTCGACTCGATAGAGACAGCATTATTGCTGCAATATTACATGATACGGTAGAAGACACTGAGGTCACCTCAGAAGAAATTACCCAGCTTTTTGGTGAAACTGTGGCAAGATTAGTCGATGGAGTCACCAAGCTGAAGTCTTCTAGTCATAATAAAAGACAAAACAAAGCAGCCACTTTCCATAAGATTATGTCTGCCACTTTAGATGATCCTAGAGTGTTAATTATTAAGCTTGCTGACCGCTTGCATAATATGTCGACCTTAGACTCAGTACGCCGAGAAAAACAAAAGTCTACTGCTTCTGAAACCTTAGAATTCTATGTGCCTTTTGCCCGTTTAATGGGTATGAATGACATAGCCGACTACATGGAAATCTTGTGTTACCGTAACCTAGATCCAATTATGTATACTAAGATGTCAGACAAGCTTTTGCAGCATGGTTTGGGCCGAAAATATCAAAAAGAGACGATCCAGCAGTACCTCAATTATGTGCTAGATCGACACAATATCTCAGGCCATGTGCGTACCTTAGAGAATACGGTTATTATGTACCGTCAATTTTTCCGTAACCGCGGGGAAATCGATGATTTATTACGTCACTATGCCTTTGAAATTGTTACCAATACCATTGAGGATTGTGATTTATTGGCAGAGTATCTGATTAAGAAGTATCGTATCTCTGAGGACTTCGTAGAAGACAATATTCGCCATCCTCTACCAGGTGGCAACCAATCGTTAACCCTGACCTATAAGAGGGATAACGATACCATTAAAGTGACGCTGCTTACCCGTAAGATGGAGGCCGTTTCTCGTCTAGGCGTTATTGGTGCAGAGCAAGCTTCTGACTTAAGCCGTTCTGTCATTAAGGCCTCTTTACGCAATATGAAAGAGCTTATCGACTATCATGCAGAGGGCGAAGGTAAAGAAAGCAATACTGACTATGATGAAATGGTAAAAACCATTGATGAGCTGATCTCTTATTTAAACACCCGAAAAATACTGTGTTATAGCCCCAAAGGCCGTGCTTATGAGCTACCCCGTGGTGCCACAGCTTTAGACTTCGCTTATGCGGTGGGCCCTAAAGTGGGCAATATCGCAGTTGGGGCCAAAATCAATGGTGAAAACGCCAAACTTGGCTCTACTTTAAAGCCTGGTGCTACTGTAGAAATTGAAGTCGACCCTAATGCCAAACCTAAGGCTGAGTGGCTTGGTATTGTGGTGACCAGTAAGGCACAGCGCTCATTGAAACGTTGGTTCAGTAGCCTACCCATAGAAGAGCAACAGCAGCATGGCAAACAAGCCTTAGACCGTGCATTGCAAACCTATGGTAAGTCTCTTGATGATGTCACCGAAGCCGACTGGAAAGATTTATTGCTCTGGCAAAATGTCGATAAAAAAGAAGACTTATACGAGCGTATGAGTGCAGGCGCCCTATTACCCCAGCTGGTGGTATCAAGGCTGTTCAGTGATGATGTCACTAAGACGCACCAACAAGCCAGTCAAAAAGGCTTTGATCGTCCCAATCAGCTTTTGTCTAACGCCAATGGCGTTGAAGTACACTTCGCTGGTTGTTGCCGACCCATCTTTGGCGACCCTATTATTGGTCACTTAACCATGCATGGCTTGGTGTTACACCGTCATCGCTGTTATTCTATTGTCAACAAATATGTTGAGAAGCCCTATGAGTTGGTCCAACTTAACTGGTACAGTGAAGAAGAAATAGAAAAAAGTATTGAGCATCCCAGTGATCGCCCGCATTTCACGGCTTATTTAAAAATCAATCTGGCCTTAAACGATGAGCAGGTATCGCATGTTCTGTATACTTTAAGACAGCTAAACATTGGCATCGAAAAATTAGACGTTCGCTCTGACTCAACGATTATCCATGTCATAGTGCGCAGTCGTAGCCATGTCTTAGAAGGTATTGAAGCTTTACGTCCTCATGTGGGTTTTGGTAGTATTCGCCGTCTATATCGCTTATAACGGTATAATCTGCTTCAACTTATGAATACACAAATGTACTGTCCTTCTTAATCAATAAAAAAAGGAAATAATTATGGCCCGTCAAATCATTCATACCGATAAAGCCCCAGCAGCCGTTGGTGCCTATTCACAAGCAGTGAAAATTCCATCAGCTGGCGGAAGCTTGGTATATATCTCAGGTCAATTAGGTTTTGATCCAGAAACTATGGAGCTTCGTGACGGCTTTGATGCCCAAGCTGCTCAAGTTATGGATAACATCGAAGCTATCTGTGAAGCGGCTGGTGGTCAGTTAAGTGATGTGGTGAAATTCAACGTATCACTAACCGACTTAAATGATTTTGCTGCACTGAACACCATCTTCTCTGAGCGCTTGTCTGAACCATTCCCTGCCCGTGCTGCGGTACAAGTAGCCGCTCTACCTAAAGGTGGCATCGTTGAGATTGAATCCATCTTATTTATCGAAGACTAATGGCTCAAGCATTAGCTTCTAGCTACTTCTAGCTGAAAAACTAGGTTATAAACTAAACAGGATTTAGTTTATAACCTTTCCCTTAAGGAGGCTTCCATCTGATGCTTATTCGTGTCGCCCTACCGGTTCCTCTTTATCGTGAATTCGACTATCTTCCACCCTCAGACAAACCTTCAGACAAACTAACTACTGCTGATGACAGCGCTTCCGCCCTTCCGCCTATTGGAGCAAGAGTACAAGTCTCCTTTGGCCGGCAAACCTTAATCGGTATCGTGGTTGATCATATTGATAGCAGCCATAGTGAAGTCCCTGTCAACAAGCTCAAAGCCATAAAACAAATTATCGATACTAAGCCCTTATTAAGTCAGCAGATGCTGTCTTTAGCCCGCTGGTTGGCTGGCTATTATCACTATCCCTTAGGCGATGTGCTCTCAGTCATGTTACCGACCCTAATTCGCCAAGGCAAACCTCTAGATTTATTGATTACTCATTGGCGCATCCTACCCAATGTCAGTGACGATGACTTCCATAGCAACGCGCATAAGCAAAGACAGCAATTTGCGCTACTAAAATTACATGGTGAACATGGCGCAAGCGAAGATACTTTGCTATTAGAGGGGATGCAGCGCCCTTTCTTAAAGCTGCTGGAAGAAAACGGTTTAATTGAGCACTACTTACAACCGAAGGCAGCGCCCAGTCCAGTTACTCTGGCTAAGATGCCACTGACACTTAATGAACAACAAAAACACGCTGTTGATAGCATTGTGGCAACTGCTAAAGAAAATAAATACTGCGGATATTTATTAAACGGAGTGACCGGCAGTGGCAAAACTGAAGTCTACTTGCAGGCGATGCAATCTGTGCTGGAGGCTGGCAAACAAGTACTGGTATTGGTCCCTGAAATTGGCTTAACGCCACAAACTAGAGCCCGCTTTGCAGAGCGCTTTGCAGCCAACATCCTACTGCTACACTCTGGGCTTAATAACACTCAACGTATGCATGGCTGGGAGGATTGCCGTGAAGGACGTGCCCAAATAATTATCGGCACTCGATCCTCCATATTGCATCCTTTTGCTAACTTAGGTCTCATAGTCGTCGATGAGTCGCATGATCAATCTTATAAACAGCAAGACACCTTGCGCTATCATGCGGCAGATGTGGCACTATATCGAGGCTATCAGCTGGGCATTCCTGTGGTATTAGGTACAGCAACCCCCTCATTAGAGCATTTAAAACTGGTTCAAGATGGCAAGTTGACCGAGCTTGTTCTCTCACAGCGTGCCGGTAATGCCCAAGAAGCCATCTTACAGTTAGTTGATGCTCGTGATAAGCCCACTCAATACAGTAACTTACCAGCCGCCCCCAGTGAGCAAGCTTCCTTACTGCCAAACTTAAAACACTCACAAAATACAGGGCTAACAGAAGATACCATCAGTGCTATTCGCAGCACCTTGGAAGCTGGTGAGCAAGTATTGGTATTTCTAAATCGTCGCGGCTATGCGCCTATCTTGCTGTGTGAAGCCTGTGGTTGGCAAGCAGATTGTGTCCGCTGTGAGGCTCACTTAACGGTGCATCACAGTCAGCTAAATACTAACCAGCCCAGCTATCTAAAATGCCACCATTGTGACTGGCAAGCGTCTATCCCACTAGCCTGCCCAGACTGCGCAAGTGTCAACTTAAATGCTGTGGGAATGGGAACTACTCGATTGACAGAAAGCTTACACGCTCTTTTTTCAAACCCTCAAACCAGCAAAAAAACCTATCCCATTATTCAAATTGACCGAGATACCACCCGAAAAAAAGACAGTTGGGAGGACATATATCGGCGCATTAATAGTGGCGATCCTGCTATCTTAGTGGGGACCCAAATGGTGGCTAAAGGACACCACTTCCCTAATGTTACTTTGGTGTGCCTGCCAAATGCTGATCGCGGGTTTTTGTCCCCAGACTTTCGCTCACCAGAGCACACAGCACAATTAATCATCCAAGTTGCCGGCCGCTCAGGAAGAGGCAGCAAGCCAGGTAAGGTATTAATTCAAACGGTACAACCTGAGAACCCTTTACTGCGCAAACTGGTGCGTGATGGTTATCAGCCTTTTGCCCTCGATCTATTAAAAGAGCGTAAAATGTTAGGTCTACCCCCTTACACTTATGGGGCACTGATCCGCTGTGAAGCAAAAACTTTACAACGGGCCACTCAAGTATTAAAAGAAGCCATCGCCATCATGCCCCCAAATGATTTGGCTATCTTGGGCCCTATTGATGCCCCAATGAAAATGAAAAACAGCCGCTATCACAGCCAGCTTTTATTATTATCCAAGCAGCGCCAGCCACTGCATCAGCTGTTGAACTTTTGGTGGCCTCAAGTATTACAGCTACCTTCAGCCAAATACATTAAGCTAACTTTGGATGTTGATCCCATCGGCTGGTAGCCGCCCAAATTTGATTTATAATATAGCTTTACTACCTATAACTTTTGTGGAGATTAATGGCAGCGATGACCTCTAATAGTGATCATAACCTTGAACCTGTTCATGCTCATAATCCACCCCACTTTCATGATGAGCCTACAGCTCGTGATTTGAGTAAACAGCGGCGTACTTTGCTGTTCAGCTTCATACTAATCACAGTATTTATGTTAGTAGAAGCTATCGGTGGTGTGCTCACCCACAGCTTGGCCCTTTTATCAGATGCAGGACATATGCTGTCTGATGCGGCTGCCTTGGGGGCTACTTTACTCGCCTTTAAAATTGGTGAAAAAGAAGCCAGTAAGCAAAAGACCTATGGTTATAAACGTTTTGAAATATTGGTAGCAGGAGCCAATGGCGCAACCCTAATTATTATTGCGGTCATGATTGTCTGGGAGGCCATTGGGCGCTTCTCCTCTCCCCCAGACATTGCTTCTAAAGGCATGTTAATCATTGCGGCTATTGGTTTGACCATTAACTTGATAGTGGCCTATATGCTACACCGTGGCGGTGCCTCTCACAGTCATGACCATAAGGATTCTGAGTCCGAAGGTCAAAACCTGAATATGCACAGTGCCTATTTGCATGTATTAGGCGACTTATTAGGCTCAGTAGCTGCCATTATTGCTGCTTTAGCAATGATGTGGATGGGCTGGTGGTGGGCTGACCCTGTGGCGTCAGTGGTGGTCGCTATTCTGATTTTAATCAGTGGCTTTAGAGTAGTAAAAGCCTCGACACACATCTTGATGGAGGGCACCCCAGAAGAGATTTCTTTAGATGAGGTAAAAGAGACTATTGAATCTCATGAACACATTATTACCGTTCATGACTTGCATGTGTGGAGTATTACCAGTGGTCTTCATGCGCTATCTTGTCACGTGGTAGTCGATGGTGATATGCGTATCTTAGAAGCCAGTGAGTTGATTCATGATATTGAACACAGTCTAGCGCAATTAGGCATTAGCCATACCACCATTCAAGTTGAATCAGTTGAGCATCCACACAATAGAATCGAGGCCATTGTTTGTGCTTTAGATGATCCTAACCCTGCTGCAGGACACAGCCATATTGGCCACCATCATTAATACTCTTTTTTTGTAAGCATAGTCGGCAGACATAGACACCCACCACAAGGTTAGATTGTCTATGCCTGCCATCTATGTTGTCTTAACTGCCTAAAAAGCTTTCGCTATCTAAGAAGCTACCTAACCGCCTGCATTACCCACTACATTCTTAGTTTGATTGCTGTAACGTATGACGAATAGACTCAATCTCTTCTCGGTACTGTTCTGGCGTTATTTGTAAAATACGAAATAGCGCCAGCACAAATCCTTCAGCACTATAAAAGGCATCAATATAACTGCCGTCTAAGCCTAAGTTTTTGCTACAAAGCACATAACGCAGGCGATCAGTGGCAGCAAACGTGTGCTTCTTAGGATAACCCATCGTTTTTACGATATCAGTTGAACGAAGTTGCAGTGAGATAATTTGTTGCACAGCCAATACTGCCAGTGGACATTTTGGCGTGTATCGAGGCGCATATTGAAAAGCATTGACAGTAAGGGACTGATATTTACACATGATAGACTCCTTGAACTCCGACTAAAACGAATCTTAAAAGGCACAACGGACCGTGTCGGAGTACAGGTTCATGCGCTTTACCAGAGTTGTTTTGTATCGTGCTGGAAGTTGCAGTGATAGAAGTCATTAATAACTTACCTACCATTAAACCCACGATGAAGGTTTGTTATATTATCATAAAGTTTTAACTGAATAAATATAAGCTCAGGCTATTTTAGCAGCCTGAGCTTCTGCTCACCTTTTGGTTGTCCCAACCCTAATTTTAAGACACCCAATCATTACAAAGTATTGATCGGTACTTTTAAATACCGAACGCCATTTTCTTCTGGTTGTGGCATCTCGCCAGCACGAATATTGACTTGAACGGAAGGGATGATAAGTCTTGGCATCTCAAGTGTGGCATCGCGCTCAGTGCGCATCTTTGCAAATTCAGCTTGACTGATTCCGTCTCTGACATGAATATTGCCTGCTTTTTCCGCAGCAACTGTGGTCACTGCAGAATGCTCTCGCCCTTCTGGCGGATAATCATGACACAGATAAATCTCTGTATCCTCAGGCAGCGATAATATCTTCTGAATGGAGTGGTATAAATCATTAACATCTCCCCCCGGAAAGTCAACTCGAGCTGTGCCCACATCCGGAGCAAATAACGTATCCCCAACGAAGATGGCCAACGCACGTTCGCTATCAGTCGTATCTTGCGCCACATAAGCCATATCTGCCGGTGTATGACCTGGCACATGCAGTACACTAAGCTTGATATTCCCTAGCATCAGCTCTGTACCTTCTTCGGTTAATTTATCAAACTGACTGGCATCTGTCTTAAAATAACTTTCTAGATTAAATACCTCTTTGAATATCTTCTGAACTTCAGTGATGTACTTACCTATGACCAGATCGCCACCAAGCTGCTGCTTAATATGCGGTGCTGAGCTAAGATGGTCTGCATGAGCATGAGTTTCGATAATATATTTTACGGTTAGGTTTTGGTCTTTGACATAGCTTATCACCTCATCTGCCGACTCAGTACTGGTATAACCTGACTTAAAATCATAATCCAATACAGGGTCAATAATGGCACACAGTTTATTGGCCTCATCAATTAATACGTGAGTATAAGTCTCCGTATCCTCATGTAAGAATGATTTAATTTGCATAGGATTACCCTTCTATTGTGAATTCTATTTTGATTTTATAATGCCTGAAAATGGTTATACTTACTAGATATTAATATCTATAAATATGTAATATATATAGATATAGTAACGATAGCTTAAGTTTTATTGTGAGCGCCAACTCCGCAATATTAGCCCCGCAACATTAGTCCAGTAATATTCACGCCATAGCATTCATCACTTATTATTCACTCCATAAAATCAAATCCATAAAAAAAGCTGGCCAAGGCCAGCTTTTTTGCAACAAGTCATGTAACTTACTTGCTTCGACTTACTTGCTTCAACTTAACTGCTTAGAACAAAACACGAACACGGATGGTCTCTTCGATGTTTCTTAACTTATCTAAGGCTTCTTTGGAGTTACGGTTGTCTACATCCATAACCAGATAACCCACATCGCCTTCAGTCATTAAGCTTTGTGCCAAGATGTTAATGCCAGAGTTTGCAAATGAGCTGTTAATTTGTGACAGTACGCCTGGTACGTTTTTGTGGATATGTAGTAAGCGGTGTGAGCCCTCTTTAACAGGGATACTAACTTCAGGGAAGTTCACAGAAGTTGTGGTATCACCAGCATCAGAGTATTTAACGAATTTCTCTGCTACTTCAAGACCAATATTCGCTTGTGCTTCTTGAGTAGAGCCCCCAATGTGCGGCGTTAGGATAACGTTGTCAAACTTACGCAGTGGAGACTCAAACTCTTCATCTGCTGATTTTGGCTCTTTCGGGAATACGTCTACTGCAGCCCCTAATAGTTTGCCAGACTCTATTGCAGCGGCTAAGTCATCAATTTCAACACAAGTACCACGCGCAGCATTAATAAAATAGCTGCCGTCTTTCATAAGATCAAACTGCTCTTTTTTCATCATATAACGCGTACTTGGTAAATCTGGTACGTGCAGAGTCACGATATCTGCATTTTGTAATAGCTCCTCTAAACTACCAACTTGTACCGCATTACCTAAAGGCAACTTGGTCATCACGTCATGATAAATTACCTTCATACCTAAGCTTTCGGCAAGTACTGATAATTGTGAGCCAATTGAACCATAACCCACAATACCCATCACTTTACCGCGAACTTCATGTGAGTTCTTAGCAGACTTACCCCAACCACCACGGTGTACTACCGTATTTTTTTCAGGAATACCACGGTAAAGCATAATTGCTTCAGCCAATACCAGCTCAGCTACTGAACGGGTGTTTGAATAAGGGGCATTAAATACAGGAATACCAAGCTCGCGAGCGGCTTCTAAGTCTACTTGGTTGGTACCGATACAGAAGCAGCCAACTGCGATAAGTTTTTCTGCTTGCTCAAGAATGTCACGGGTTAACTGAGTACGTGAACGAATACCGATAAAATGAACATCTTTAATTTTTTCTGCTAATTCGTCAGGATCTAAAGCATGCGTTAGATATTCAATATTGGTGTAGCCCGCATCATTTAGAACTTTCAATGCGTTCTCATGTAAGCCTTCTAGCAGTAAAAATCGTATTTTATCTTTCTCAAGCGATAATGCCATGTCTTTGCCCTTATTTTGATGGGTTATTAATTTTTAATGGGTTATTAACTACTAACCTTATCTGGTGTCACTTTGGCATGAAAAGCCTAAAAGTGGAAAATATGACGTTAAGTGAGCCACTATCTCGGTGGCTACCCTAAACTAAAGTCGCTCGTCTCAAACTGCGACTTACATCCTCTATTAGCACTATGTCATAATATAACTATCTTATAACATATTTTATTATTTTGGCAGACTAAATTATGAATAAAGCCCTGTCAAATACGACTATAATGATAAACTTTCAGTTATGCGGTTTATCGCAACTGGCTTTTGTTTGTTTTTCACTTATTTTGTACCCTAGACTTCTGTAGAGACCAATATGACTGCACCCAATATTTTAAATAATACTTCCGCTGCTCATGAGCTGACACACAGCTCAGATCAATCATTAGTTGATGCTCCAGAGCTTTCAAAAAACCAAATAACAGACCCAGCAGCATTAACCGCTCTACTCACTAGCCTAACTACTACCTACGGCTTTGATGACAGCCAAATCAAAACCGACGCCGAGAGCTTAGAATACTGGGGCAAGGACTGGACCAAACACTTTGCCCCCGCACCTTGTGCCATTATTTTCCCCAAATCAACCGAACAAGTTCAAGCGGTGATTAAGCTTGCCAATGAGCACAACATCGTCGTTACTCCAAGTGGCGGTCGTACCGGTCTATCGGCAGGCGCTGTGGCCAGTAATGGTGAGCTTGTCATTAGCCTAGATAAAATGAATAAAATCGGTGAGTTCTATCCAGCCGATAGAATGGTTGAGATTGAAGCCGGTGTTATCACTGAGCAATTACAGCAATTTGCTGAAGACAAAGGCTTGTATTACCCCGTCGACTTTGCCTCAGCAGGGTCAAGCCAAATTGGTGGTAACATCGGTACCAATGCCGGCGGTATTAAAGTTATTCGCTACGGTATGACCCGTAACTGGGTGCTAGGCCTGACTGTGGTTACTGGTAAAGGCGATATCCTTGAGCTGAACCGCGGTATGATTAAGAATGCTACCGGTTACGACTTACGTCACTTATTTATCGGTGCAGAAGGGACTTTGGGTATCGTCACTAAAGCACAGATCAAGCTTGAACGGGCACCACAAGACTTAACGGTGATGGTATTTGGTATGGATGAGTTTGAGCACGTGATGAACGTGTTGTCCGCTTTCCAATCACAGTTAGATTTAACTGCTTTTGAATTCTTTGATGAGGTGGCGATTGATAAATTAATGGCAACCGGCCATGTACAACAGCCATTTGAAGCGCGCACAAAATACTATGCACTACTAGAGTTTGAAGCACCATACGAGCCTATCATGGATAAAGCTATGGCTATGTTTGAACAGTGTATGGAGCACGGCTGGATTGTAGATGGGGTAATGAGTCAAAGCCTATCGCAAGCGGCTGAGCTGTGGAAACTGCGTGAATATATCTCAGAGACCATCTCTGTATTCACCCCCTACAAAAACGATGTGTCGGTACTAATCAGTTATGTGCCTGAATTTATTAAAGACATCGAGGTTATAGTAAATGCTAATTACCCTGACTTTGAGATTTGCTGGTTTGGTCACATTGGCGATGGCAACTTGCATCTAAACATCTTAAAGCCGGAGAATTTATCTAAAGATGAATTCTTTGAGAAATGTCAAAGCGTCAACGACTTAGTATTCCAAACCGTGCAAAAATACGGCGGCTCGGTATCAGCAGAACACGGTGTGGGCATGACCAAGAAACCTTATTTAAGCTATAGCCGTAGTGAAACTGAGATTGAGTACTTAAAAGCATTGAAGAAGGTATTTGATCCAAAAGGTATTATGAACCGTGGCAAGATTTTTGATATTTAAGACAGCTTTAGACCACCGGTGTAATGCTGTTTAAGCTGTACTTTTTTTAACTATACTTTTCTGTTTTTCTATTTTTCTAGTGCAATGCCCTTTAGTTAACTAAAAGGGCCTTTTAATAAATAATACTATGGCC
>JAHHUJ010000043.1 GCA_020024075.1 Psychrobacter sp. | reverse complement strand
TGTATAAGAAGCTTTCTTTGTGATGTGCTAAGCACCACTGCGCCATGATAGAGCCGCCGCGGGAGACGATACCAGTCAAGCGTTTGGCGGTTAATGGCACATAGCGAAGTAGCACACCGGCATGAATGGTGAAGTAATCTACCCCTTGTTCAGCTTGTTCAATCAGCGTATCGCGGAAGATCTCCCAAGTTAAATCTTCTGCCACGCCGTCCACTTTTTCAAGGGCCTGATAAATAGGGACCGTACCGATAGGGACAGGGGAGTTACGGATAATCCATTCGCGCGTCTCATGAATATTCTTACCAGTAGATAAATCCATGATGGTATCCGCGCCCCAGCGGGTAGCCCAGGTCATCTTCGACACTTCTTCATCAATGCTTGAGCCAAGAGCTGAGTTACCGATGTTGGCGTTAATCTTCACTAAGAAGTTACGCCCGATGATCATCGGTTCAGATTCGGGGTGGTTGATGTTATTAGGGATAATGGCTCGGCCAGCAGCCACTTCGTCACGCACAAATTCAGGGGTAATGATTTTGGGGGTATTGGCACCGAAGCTTTCACCAGCATGTTGCCGTATATCAGTCAACTCGTGCTGCTTTTGAGTTTCACGAATGGCAATGTATTCCATCTCAGGGGTAATAATACCGCGGCGGGCATAATGCATTTGGGTCACATTACCCGCTTTGCCGTTGACAGGCTTGGCACGACGTGGCTTGTCGATATGGGCGAAGCGAATATTGGCGGTGGTGATGTCGCGAGCACGTTCTTTGCCATAGTTACTAGATAGACCGTCTAAGCGCTCGGTCTCGCCACGCTCTTCAATCCATTTCTCACGTAGCTTGGGCAGCCCTTTGGTTAGATCAATCTTGACATTCGGGTCGGTATAAACTCCAGAAGTGTCGTAGACATAAAAAGGTGGGTTTTCTTCACCGTTTTCTAGGCCAAAGCCACCAGTTGGGGTATCTGTTAGCGTAATTTCACGCATGGGAACTTGGATATCAGGGCGGGAGCCTTCGATATAGACTTTTTTTGAGGCAGGTAGGCTACGGGTTAGGTCGCGCGCTTCTTCATCAAAACGCTCGTCTGCTTTAGAGCGATGAGCAGGGGTCTTAATGTTATTTCCTGAGTGACTCATGAGAGTGTCCTTATTTTATACAAATGGCACGATGCCAGGTTGGTTTAACAAAACTGGATAAAAATAAAGACTCAGTGAGTGCAGAAATAGTCGTATTTGGCCGTTGATATGATACCTAAGCCGTTGATACCTAAGGTTAGCGCTTATAAAAACAGCGGTTATGCAGTGATGGAGATTACAGCGCTAAAAGCGGGCTGATAATTACGTACGGCACATCGCAGCTTGGTAAGCTGTAACGATTGACAGGTCTGTATAAGGTATTAAGGAGTTGCAATGACTTTCCTACGACGGTATTAACCGCATCAGGTTCAACGGGTGATGTCTCAGCAAACGCTTCTATATTTACCATAGGTATAGGATTAACTAAAGGCATGGTTTGGGTATAGAAGGACTGCACCCCGAGTCTTAATGATGTGTCTATCTTATCAAACTTTGCAAGCAATAACAGGCTTCAATTCAATTTAAGTATTTTCTTAACTTATCAAATGCTTAGTACTGCTTACTGCATAAAAAAACGCCAACTACTAAAGTTGGCGCTGGTTAATGTTTGTTGAAATTAAAGACTAACGTTTGCGGTATTTGCCATCACCTTTGCTTAATACCTCAACATCTACTTTACAAAGGTTGCAATTAATCATCTGGTTGGCTTTTTTGGATAAGTCGATAATACGACCTGGCTTAAATGGGCCACGATCATTGATTTTCACAACCACTGATTTGTTGTTATTTAAATTTGTCACTTTTACTTTAGAACCAAAAGGTAGGGACTTATGCGCTGCCGTCATAGCGTACATATTGTAAATAGCCCCAGACGCTGTTCTTTTGCCATGAAAACCTGGACCGTACCATGAGGCCATACCTGCATTGGCAGGCACTGTTAATATTAAGGTTAACAGAAGGGTGACTGGCATAAAAAGTTTTTTCATAGGGAGTACCTGTAATTAATAAATGGTTGGAACAACTGTATGCAATTAGATTATGGGATTACAACGTGTTGCTGAGGGCTCACGCTGTTAGCAAAATAAAATTGTCTGTACCAAAACATCGAGGCGGTAGTCTACAGGCTATAGATTTAGCCTACCTTTCTAATAGGTCAAGATAATGTAAAGATTATGGCTATAAAAACAGGTAAAAAATCTCTGTATTTAGTTAATTTTATTAACAATTCTTCTAAAGTCATACTGGTTGAGGTTACTGAATCCTTACAATTAATTAATATTTCATCAAACTGTCATATTTAAACGTCAAAATGAGGGCATTCCAAATAAGGGTACCTCGCAAACTTTGAAGGACTCAAAATTCAGGTACAAGTAGTTGAAGTTAATGCTCTGTACTTATAAAACATATAATTTTTAGGAGAGACCATGCGTTATTCACTGTTAGCTGTAGCCGTAGCCAGCGCTCTTACTTTATCGGCTTGTAATAAAGCAGAAAATGATACAGCGACAACTGAAGATACCCCAGCTGCTGCAACTACTGGAGCTGCTGAAGGTAGCACAGATCAGTATCAAGATATTGAAGGCGTAGAAATGAATGTGAGCGGTGCAGGGGCTTCTTTCCCAGCACCTATCTACCAAAAATGGTCAGCAGATTACCAAGGTGCTACCAAAGGTCAGGTGAACTATAACTCTATCGGTTCTTCTGGTGGTGTGAAACAAATTAAAGCCAAAACCGTAGATTTCGGTGCCTCAGATACACCTCTTACTCCTGAGGAGTTAAATGAAGCGGGTCTTATCCAGTTCCCAACCGTTATCGGTGGTGTTGTACCAGTAGTTAACATCGAAGGTGTTGAGCCAGGCAAATTGGTTCTAAGTGGTGAAGTTTTAGCAGATATCTACTTAGGTAAGATTACTAACTGGAATGATCCAGCCATTGCTGCATTGAACGAAGGCCTTGCACTTCCTGATGCAAAAATCACTACGGTTCACCGCTCAGACGGTTCAGGTACTACTTTTAACTTCACTTACTATTTAAATGAAGTATCTGGTGACTGGGCAAGTGTTGGTGTGGACAAAAGTGTTGAGTGGCCAACAGACAAAGCCGGTACAGGCGTTGGTGGTAAAGGTAATGAAGGCGTAGCGGGCATGGTTAAACAAGCGCCTAACTCTATTGGTTATGTAGAGTATGCTTACGCTAAACAAAACAATATGTCACATGCTGCTATGGTTAACGCTGCTGGTAATGTTGTACAGCCATCATCTGACTCATTTGCTGCATCAGGTAATGTTGACTGGTCAAAATCAGAAGGTTTCTACAAAATTATTGCCAACTCTGACACAGCTGAAGCTTGGCCAATTGCAGCAGCAACCTTCATTCTAGTACATAAAAACCCAGAAAACCCTGAAAAAGTAGCAGGCGTATTGAACTTCTTTAACTGGGCTTATAACGAAGGTGATCAAGCAGCTTTAGACTTAGACTATGTTCCATTCCCAGACGAAGCAGTGGCTTTATTTAAAGCTGAGTGGAATAAGGTTGTAGGGGCTGATGGTAAGCCAGTTTATAACGCAAAATAATTAGCCATTAACTTGTCATTGTTAATGAGCTAAGCAACAGGCAAGTAAATGATTTATCGTTTGCTTGCCTTTTTAATAAAGTATTTAAATACAAGTACCTTTAAAGAAGTTTATATATTTTTAATGTTGGGGATACCATGTCTGACCTACAAGCTCAACTAGCAAAACAAAAAAGAAATGACTTTCTTTTTGTCAATTTGACAAAGTTTTTTGCATTTCTAGTCTTGATATCTTTGGGCGGTATCATGATCTCACTGGTCATTGGTGCCTGGCCAAGTATTAAAGAGTTTGGTTTTGGTTTTTATACCAGTTCAAACTGGAGTACGGTCAATGATGAATATGGTGCTCTGGCTCCTATTTACGGTACGATCGTTACCTCTATTATCGCTATTTTAATCGCGGTACCAATCAGCTTTGGTATTGCTATTTTTTTGACTGAGCTTTGTCCTGCTGTTCTGCGTAGACCACTGGGCATGGCGATAGAGCTTTTGGCAGGTATCCCATCAATTATTTATGGTATGTGGGGCTTTTTCGTATTAGCGCCTTTATTTGCCGAATATGTTCAACCTTTCTTAATTGATCATCTTGGTCCTATCCCTATTATTGGGAGCCTTTTTGGAGGTCCGCCTTTAGGTATCGGTATCTTTACCGCTTCTTTAATCTTAGCCATCATGATTATCCCTTTCATTGCAGCCACTATGCGCGATGTGTTCTCCGTAGTACCTGAGCTGTTAAAAGAGTCAGCTTATGGCGCTGGGGCGACTACATGGGAAGTTATGTACAAGATTATCCTGCCTTACACTAAGGCTGGGGTAGTTGGCGGTATCATTCTAGGATTGGGTCGTGCACTGGGTGAAACCATGGCGGTGACTTTCTTGGTGGGCAATACCTACAACATCAACCCCAATTTATTTGGCTCAGGGGTCACCATTACCTCATCTATCGCTAACGAATTTGCTGAAGCTTCAAGTGCGATGCATATCTCGACATTGCTACATCTAGGCTTGATTCTATTTGTTATAACCTTTTTTGTTTTATCAATATCTAAAGTCATGTTGTCTAGAATTGATAAGAAAGCCGGTAACTAATTTAACGTTATTGGACACAAAGTAGTTGGTAAATAAATGCTAGACATTATTAGGTATTTGGCAGGAAAAATATTATGACAACAAGTTCAAGTTCAAAACCCATGACAATGAATTCAACGAACTCTGCTCCCTTTGAGCAGCGCATGAATAAATCGCTGTACTCAAGACGCAAAGCATTCAATATTATTGGTCTTATCTTTGCGATGTGCGCTATGGCCTTTGGGTTATTTTGGCTAGGCTGGATTCTAATTGATCTGTTCCGTAAAGGTATGGAAGCTATGATTACCATGCCTATCTTTACTGCAGATACCCCACCGCCAAATACACTAGGGGGCTTAAGAAACGCGATTGTCGGCTCTATTATGATAGCTGGCACAGGCCTGTTAATCGGAGCGCCAGTGGGCTTATTGGCTGGGATTTATTTGGCAGAGTTTTCTCAAGGCTCATGGCTTGGTAAGGCGACACGCTTTATTAATGACATCTTGTTATCAGCGCCATCGATTGTGATTGGTCTGTTTATCTTTACCTTAATGGTCAATAATCGCAGCTTTTCTGGCTGGGCAGGCGCAGTGGCGTTAGCACTAATTATTATTCCGGTAGTGGTTCGTAGTACAGAGACTATGCTGGACTTAGTACCCAACCAATTACGAGAAGCGTCTTATGCTTTGGGTGCTCCAAAATGGAAGGTAGTTACCTCGGTAACTATGCAAGCAGCTAAGTCAGGTCTGATAACTGGGGTACTTTTGGGCTTTGCACGTATTACTGGTGAGACTGCTCCTTTACTATTTACTGCCCTAAATAATAGGTTCTTTAGCTGGGACATGAGCAGCGCAATGGCCAACTTACCGATGACTATTTATCAGTTTGCAGCAGCGCCAGATGATACCCAAAATATGTTGGCGTGGGCAGGGGCGTTAATAGTGACTTTCTCTGTATTAGGGCTAAATATTATTGCCCGTATTATCGGTAGAGAGAAGAAATAACGTCAGTTAATAAGCTCAGAAGATACGTATAAGCATCGGAAATTTAATTTTTAAAAAGATATTAAAAGGTAGCGTTATGTCAGATACATTGGAGAAAAATGCAGTGGCTAAAGAAGCGAAGGTTCAGAGTACTACTTTACAGCAGCCGATCGAAACAGGTGTTCAGCAGCAACAACCAGATACAGCCACTTTTACTAAGCAGACACTGGCTGACTTACCAGAGAATATGCCAGATGCAAAATTACAGATCCGTAATTTAGACTTTTACTACGGTGATTTTAGAGCGCTGAAAGACATTAATATTGATATCCCAGAAAAAAATGTGACCGCTTTTATTGGCCCATCTGGCTGTGGGAAATCAACTTTATTGCGCACTTTTAATCGTATGTATGATTTATATCCAGGTATGCATGCAGAAGGTGAAATCCTTCTGGATGGTAAAAATATCTTACAAAAAAATATAGACGTTAACCTGTTACGTGCTCGTGTTGGTATGGTTTTCCAAAAACCAACCCCTTTTCCAATGTCTATCTATGACAACGTAGCCTTTGGCGTACGTTTATATGAAAAATTAAGTAAGTCAGAGCTTGATGACCGTGTGGAATGGGCCCTAAAAAAATCAGCCCTATGGCCAGAAGTAAAAGACAAGCTAAAAGCATCTGGTCTGTCTTTATCAGGGGGTCAGCAGCAGCGTTTGTGTATCGCTCGTGGTGTGGCAACCAAGCCTGAAATTCTATTATTAGATGAGCCAACATCAGCACTTGATCCTATCTCTACTGGTGCAATTGAAGATCTAATTGAAGATTTAAAACACGACTATACCATTGCTATCGTAACTCATAATATGCAACAGGCTGCTCGTGTTTCTGATTACACTTGTTATATGTATTTAGGTGATATGGTCGAAATGGGAGAGACTAATCAGGTCTTCACTAACCCGTCTCAAAAAGCGACAGAAGATTATATTACTGGTCGCTACGGCTAAATTAATAGTATAGTTAACTTTTATGCTCATTAACTAAGCGTTTAAGAGGGACTATGAGCAAGGTCCTCGTCTTTTAAACGCGTATATAAACTTGGATATAGCCGCTATGCCGCTCACGGAAAAACACTCTTCTAAAAGCTACGATAACGACTTACGTGAATGTATTGATCTGTTTATGACCATGGGTCAGATGTCAGCAGAGCAGGTCACTTTAGCAACCCATGCTTTAATAGACAGTAATGTTGAACTGGCAAAAACAGTGATTGAAGAAGACACTAAGATCAATCAGATGGAGATTAAGATTGATGAAATGGTGGTGTTATTAGTCGCCAAGCGTCAGCCAACTGCTAACGATCTAAGACTGATTATTGCCTTAAGCAAAGGGGTAGTCGATTTAGAGCGGATTGGTGATGAAGCCAGTAAGATCGCTCGTATGGCTTGTAAACTGCATAAAGAAGGGGTGTCTCCTAGAGGGTATTCTGAGGTTCAGAATCTGTCAAACCAAGTTCGAGTTATGCTACTAGAAGCATTAGATGCCTTCTTACGTATGGATCCAGAGCAAGCTTTCTCAGTGTTGCAAAGTGATGAGATGGTCAATGAAGAGTATCAATCTGCTAGCCGTTCGTTAATGACCTATGTGATGGAGGATAGCCGCCATGTGTCAAAGGTGATTAACATCTTATGGGTATTGCGGGCGCTTGAGCGGGTAGGTGATCATGCTCGAAATATTGCAGAGTTAGTTATTTACTGTACCAGTGGCAAAGATGTTCGTCACACAGATTTTGTCACCGTAGAACAGGCAGTACAAGAGGCCTCAAATCTTATAGCTTCGCGTAATACAGAAGAATAATTTTAGGTCGTTAAATTAAATACAGATTGCTAACTAATCTAGAGGTTGTCAAATAAAGCTTATTAAATAAAGAGTTAAAGAGTTAAATTAATAATTAAACAAAAAGGAGAGGCCTATTAAATGCCTCTCCTTTTTTTGTAGATAACAAGGGTTATTTGTCTTTACGATTCAGGTGTCCAACCTTGAGGGCGTTCGTAGTTTTCATTGTCCAAAAACTTTTCACGTTGTTCATTAATGAACTTCTTAGCCTCTGGGTTAATCATGCTTAGGTGATTTTCGTTAATTAGCATGGTTTGTAGCTCTAACCACTCATCCCAAGCCTTTTTAGACACAGTGTTCTGGATCTCTTCCCCTTTTTTGTTTGGGAAAGGTGGATTCGGCATTTTGGGCAAATCTTGCTTGTATTTACGGCAAAACACCATATTTTCTTTTGGGTCAAAAGTAGCTGTCATTGTCCTATCCTATTTTAACTGTGAATTTGTATCTGTACTTATATTGGTACTTATAAGTTGCTTATAGCGACAATATCAAGGTGTAAAGAGCCTTGCTTGATAGCCTAAGCTATTTAACATCGATATTGTATTGTGCCAAACGCTCACGGCCACGGGCCACAGCTTGTAATACTTGATTTGGGGCAGTACCACCTAAATGATCGCGAGCTGCTAATGAGCCTTCAAGGGTTAAGTAGTCAAACACATCATCGCCAATAGCATCACTGAACTGCTGCAGTTGTTCAAGTTGTAACTCACTCAAATCAACCCCTTCTTTGATACCCAGCGCTACTGCATTACCGACTACTTCGTGAGCATCACGGAAGGCAACTCCACGGCGGACCAGATAATCTGCCAAGTCAGTGGCGGTTGCATAGCCTTTCATGGTAGCTGCACGCATATTTTCTTTGTTAGGTATTATATTAGGTAGCATATCCACAAATGCAAGCAGCGAGCCGGTTAAGGTATCGACACAATCAAACAAAGGCTCTTTGTCTTCTTGGTTGTCTTTGTTATAAGCCAAAGGTTGGTTTTTCATTAAAGTTAGCAAAGTAGTCAGTTGACCAAAGACACGGGCCGCCTTACCGCGCACTAGCTCAGGCACGTCTGGGTTTTTCTTTTGTGGCATGATAGAGGAGCCAGTACAGAAGCGGTCGGGGATTTGTACGAAGCCAAACTGTGCTGACATCCATAAGATAATCTCTTCACTCATACGAGATAAGTGCATCATTAAAATAGAAGCCGCTGATGCGAACTCAATGGCAAAGTCGCGGTCAGAGACGGCGTCTAACGAGTTTTGACAAATACCCTCGAAACCTAAAATTTGCGCGGTAATAGTACGGTCAATTGGGAAAGTAGTTCCAGCAAGTGCCGCGCTACCTAGTGGCATTTGGTTGATACGGCGACGGGCATCAATCAAGCGATCGGTATCGCGATTTAGCATTTCAAACCAAGCCATAACATGATGGCCAAAACTCACCGGCTGTGCGGTTTGTAAATGGGTGAAGCCTGGCATGATAGTATCTGTGTGCTGTTCTGCAAGGTTTAATAGCCCTGACTGCAGCTTCACCAATAGCTCAACAATATTGTCCACTTCTTCTCGTAGCCATAGGCGAATGTCTGTCGCGACTTGGTCGTTACGGCTACGGCCGGTATGTAGCTTTTTCCCCACAGTGCCAATAATATCGGTCAGGCGTGACTCGACATTCATATGCACATCTTCTAAAGCAACAGACCAGTTAAATTCGCCAGCATCAATTTCTTGCTGGACTTGATGCAGACCTTGGATAATGCTGTCTACTTCTTCTTGCGTTAGAATGCCGCATTTACCGAGCATAGTGGCATGAGCAACTGAGCCTTGGATGTCATGCTTGGCAAAGCGTTGGTCAAAGCCGACAGAGGCAGTAAAAGCCGCCACAAAGCTATCAGTAGCTTCACTAAAGCGGCCGCCCCACATTTGTTGGCCTTGGCCACCGGTGACGTTAGGTTTATTTGTTTGAGTATCAGAAATATTATTTGAGTTGTTGGCAGTCATATCAGTCCAAATCCAGTAAAATGCACAGAGTTTGCAGTATAGCAAAGGACTGGGTCGCCTTGCTAGTTCACCTACCCAGTTAAATTAGGATGCCTCTAAACATAACATCACTGAAATACCCTGCTATTTATGGTTAAATAAGCAAGATAACAGACAGACTGCTATTTATTGGTCTTATCCGCAACCTCATTTTTTATAATTCTACTAAACCAACTACACTCTAATTAAAAGATAATTATGACCACATCAGCCCATACCTCAACTTTAAAAACCTTAAATATTGCTACTAGACAGAGCCCTTTGGCCATGTGGCAAGCCGAATACATCAAATCACGTTTAGAGTCTTTGTACCCAGAGCTTGAAGTCAACTTAGTGACTATGGTTACCAAAGGGGACAAAATTCTTGATACACCTTTGGCCAAAATTGGCGGAAAAGGCTTGTTTGTTAAAGAACTAGAACAAGCACTATATGATGGGCGTGCTGATATTGCAGTACACTCATTAAAAGATGTGCCTATGGAGTTACCGGAAGGTTTGATATTAGGGACTTACTGCAAGCGTGAAGCCCCAACCGATGCTTTTGTCTCTAATGATTATGACAAGCTAGAGGATTTGCCCCAAGGTGCGGTGGTGGGAACGGCGAGCTTACGCCGTCAGTGTCAAATCAAAGCTTTCCGCCCAGACTTACAAATCAAGTCTCTACGCGGTAATGTGCAGACTCGTTTGGCGAAATTAGATGCTGGTGAATATGATGCTATTATTTTAGCGACCAGTGGTCTAAAGCGGGTTGGGCTTAGAGAGCGTATAAAACAAGAGATTGATAATTTATTTAATAATAAATTAACCCCTACTATAGAAAGATTACAGCAACTGGAAAATGAAGCTAGTGAAGCACTTAAATTTGAACAAGCAGGGATATATAGAGATTATATAAAAGCCTTAAAGTTAATTAACTTTGATCAAATTGTAGAAGTGCAAAAATCAGTCAATATTGACATCATTGGTTTTTATGAAAATAATGGCATGGTATGTATCCTTATCTTCTGTTTTATTAAAGGTAAACTATTAGCAAAACATGAATTTATTAGTGAATATATAGGTGATATTTATGAAACCATTTTAAGTTATCTTGTCCAATATTATGAATCCACTGTACCACCAAAAGAAGTTTATATTAACTTACCCCAAGAGTGTATAAATTTATTACAAACAAAATTTGCCTTTAAGGTTTTTCAACCAATTAAAGGCAAATATATGGATTTAATTACAAGTGCCATCAATAATGCAAAAGAATATCTAGAAAAGAATAAATTGAAATTTATCGATGCTTATAATCGGACATTGGGAGCTCATGAAGAACTGAGAAATTTATTAGGATTGAGAACGATGAGTCAAATTGATATCATCGACAACTCCAACATCTTTTTAGAAGATCCTGTCAGTGGCGTTGTGGTGTTTAAAGATGGTAGACCATGTAAACATTTATATCGTAAATATAATTTAAGAACAACAATCAAAAAATCTGATTATTATTTCATGCAAGAAGTGATTATTAGGAGATACACTAAGATTGAAGAATTGCCAGATGTTCTAATTGTGGATGGTGGTTTATTACAAGTCCAAGCTGCTCAAGAAATCTTGCAACAGTTGGAATTGGTTAAACCTATCACCGTGATTGGTTTACAAAAGAATGATAAACACCAAACAGAAGGTTTGATTTTACCTGATCGTAGTTTTCATCCATTAGATAAACAAAGTTATCTATACCGTTTTTTAGCCTTCATGCAAGATGAAGTACATCGCTTTGCCATTACCTTCTACAGAAATAAATCTTCCAAATCAAAACTGAATCAATTCCTTGATGGAATTGATGGTTTAGGGTTAAAATCCAAACAAAAAATTATGCGCATTTACCCTAACATTTACGATTTAAAATATGTAGATCAGTCCACTATTGAGCAAATAATTCCTAAAAAAGCGGCAAAAAATCTTATGATAAAGATACAAAAGGAACTTAAATAATGGCAAAGATACTAGTTGTTAGTGATTCTCATGGTGACGATACTTGATTATCTTTAATCAAAGATAATCACTATGATTACATCATCCATGCAGGTGATCATTTAATGGAGGAAGCTATCCAAGATATTACTCCCTATTATGTGGATGGTAACAATGACTGAGGTGGACAAAGTATTAATGTCTTTAATATTGAAGGGCATCAGTTTGTCCTAGTTCATGGGGATGAACAAAGAGTTTATAAATCTGATCTTCATCACCTTGAAAATTGTTTTCAAGGTTTGATACATAAATATCATCCTGCCATCATTATTTATGGCCATACACATGTCCCATTTGTAGGTCGTAGTCAAGATGTAGTCATCTTAAATCCTGGTAGTATGAGTTTTTCAAGACATAACGGACAAAAGTGTTACATAGAACTTGAACTAGATCGTGATGGGATCTTAAATGTAAATCAATTAACTTATTAAAGGTTAAATGAATCTGAGTGGTAGTCGCAAGCTAACTTAAGATCGTTAACTTTTTTAATTTTTAATAATAAAATTGCACAGATAACAATTAAGATTAACATAATTGAACCACCTGCTACTAATCAGATAAGTGATTCTAAATCTTGAGT
>JAHHUJ010000042.1 GCA_020024075.1 Psychrobacter sp. | reverse complement strand
GAAAATGATCTAAGTTTGAAAATGATCTAAGTTTATTGCAAGTTAACGGAACTAACCTGACCAATTAAATAAAAAGAGAGAAACTATGTCATCCCTACTAAGTAAGACCTACCAGACCATCACTTTAAGTGAGGCCAATGATATATTGACGGTGACTCTAAATCGTCCTGACAAAAAAAATGCGATGAGTCTGCAAATGATGGCAGAGTTAATTAATGTTGCTAAAGCTCTAAAAAAAGATCGAGCCATTCGTGCGGTTATTATTAATGGAGAGGGTGACACTTTTTGTGCAGGTATCGATTTGGGCGATTTAAATAATCCAAAAAATGTCCTTATGGGATTGTATGAATTGCTAAAACCTACCCAAAGCATCTTTCAAAAAGTTTGTCTGATATGGCGTGAAGTACCGATGCCAGTTATTATTACCACGCATGGTTACTGCATTGGGGCTGGCATGCAATTGGCGTTGGCGTGTGATTTTCGTATTACCACACCGGACTGTCAGTTTGCTATTATGGAGGCCAAATGGGGCTTAGTACCCGACATGGGATTAACCCAATCTGCTTTGCACGTTTTGCCAGTAGATACCCTAAAAGAGCTGACTATGACGGCCCGTTTAATCTCAGCCACAGAAGCTGAACAGTTACATCTAGTGAGCCATGTAGATGACAATCCTTATCAGAAAGCCCAAGCCTTAGCAGAAGAGATTGCTAGTCGCTCGCCAGATGCGGTATTGGCCAGTAAACGGGTCATAAACCATATGACCAAGCAAAGCTTTTGTGCCTTGTATCAAGAAAAAATGTGGCAGCTTAAGCTTATGGGCGGCGGTAAAAACCGTAAGTTAGCAATAAAAAAAGCCAAGGACAGTAGTGTTCAGTTTTTAAAGCGTCAGTTTAGTTAGTCGTGCTTAGGGTTTATTTGTGCACAGTAACTACAAAAAACATGATTAGCCCTATTGCTTGCACCTATTGCTTTAATAGTTAAGTAAGCTTGCGTAATTTTGATTGACTAACGACGATATTAGAGTAGGCTTAGCTTATTAACTTCTCTATTTTTTTATGAATGATGATGGTTAGTTAACCTAACCTAATTTAATATAAAACAGCCAGTTTCTTTTTGGGGAGACTGGCTTTTAATTTTATTGAGTCTCTATATATTTTATGTCAAATAAACAAACTACTCCTGCTGATAAGCAGCCTATGCCTGTGGCTTGGGTTATGATGCTTGGGCTCATTGTGGCTATTGGTCCGTTGTCGATAGATATGTATCTACCGGCCTTGCCAACGATGGCCAAAGATTTTGGCGTGAGTACCGCTCAGATTTCTAACTCGGTGCCGGCGTACTTTATGGGTTTGGTATTCGGGCAGCTTATTTATGGACCATTAAGTGACCGTGTTGGCCGAGTAAAGCCGCTTTACTTTGGCATGACATTATATGTTATCGCCTCGATAATATGTGCCACCACAGACAGTGAATATATGTTGTTTGCTGCTCGTACCCTGCAAGCTTTAGGGGCTTGTGTCGGTGCGGTGGTTACTCGAGCGGCCATTCGGGATACTATGCCACCACGACAAATGGCAAAAGCCTTCTCCATCATGGTGCTAGTTATGGGACTGGCGCCTATCTTAGCTCCGTCATTGGGTGCTGCCTTTTTGAAGTTTTTTGATTGGCACGCGATTTTTTGGTTTTTGGCCTCCTTTGGGGTGTTAAACCTGTTGCTGACTAAGTTCTTTTTTAAAGAGACATTGACGCAAGAAAACCGCAGCATACGCCCTTTAAATACCATATTTGGTCAATATGTGGATTTATTAAAAGATCCTTCTTTTGGTTATCCTGCGATGGGCGCTGGACTATTGATGGGGTCAATGTTTGTCTATATCAGTGCTGCACCAGAGTTATTGATGGATGGTTATGGGCTGACAGAAAGTCAATTTAGTCTTATATTTGGGATGAATGCTGCTGGATTTATTGGGTTAACTCAGGTAAATCAGTTTTTAACCAACCGTTTTCGCCTTATTTCACTGCTGCGCTTTGGGGCCACATTACAGACGACATCTGCGACTTGTTTGTTATTGTTAGGTGTTTTTTATGGTTCAGAAGCTTGGTTGCCCTTAGTGCTGATATGTATTTTCTTTTGTATTTCAGGCTTAGGGTTAACTCAGCCTAATGCTTCAGCGATTGCCTTAGCGTTTCAGAAGCGTCGCGCTGGTATGGCCAGTGCCTTACAGGGGTCGTTGATGTTTTGTGTTGGTATTTTTGGTGGGGTTTTACTCAATTTATTCCCAGTTAATCCAGTATTTAAACTGGGAGCAACCATGACGATACTAATGTGGCTAGGTACGTTTTTAGTGTACCGAATTGACAGAAACCTCAACTTGGATAGCGCAGACTGATACTGCGGTAAAGCTATCTTTAGGTAAACAAAGCTTTCCATCAAGCCATTAAATAAGGCCTTTTGGCACGTACTTAGCTAAAAGGCCTTTTCAATTTTATTCTTAGCGCTACTTTATTTTTATCTTTAGCGTTACGTTATGCTTAGTAGTACTACCAGACTGGAGGGCGCCATAAAGGACTGTACCAGTCATAAGGACCGAAACCATAACGGCCGTATCCCCAAGGGTAGGGGGTGCTTAGATATTCCATATCACGTTGACGTAGATAGTAATAACGGCCTTGATTGTAAGCTTCTTCTAGTTTTTCCATGTCCTCTAACGGGCATACGGGTTGCCAAGCGTAGCCCTCACGGCCCAGCTTATAGGCATTTAATTCGGTACAGAATTGTTTCAGGCCTTGTTGTCGCCCCTGTTCCCATAACACGCGATTGGGCGCGCTGCCTGGCACCGGAGTGCAGCTCTCTATATGTTTTGCAAAATAGGCCCCTGAACGGCCTACTGTGCCATCAGCATAGCCAATCTCTGTCCAGTTACCGGCCTGACACTGCTCAGGAGATAAGGCTTGAGTGGTGGCGCATCCGGATAGCAGGGCAAGGGCAGTGCTTAACAGACTACCCGCTAAAGTTATTCGCATTAAAGTCATGATGATTGCTCCTGAGGATGAATGCCAAAATGGGGAGGGGATAACCTCTAAAGTCTTTTTGCTATTTATCGATAAAACGCTATTAGAGACCCTTGTAACAAGTCTCAATGAGTAACAGAATTAGGTTCTGTGCTTATAGAATACTTTTCTTCTGTTATTATGTATGGTGACTCATTTAAGCAACAAAGTTAAGAGTTAAATATTGAATTTACGTTAAATCACGTATATATAAGTAGTATAGGAAGGAAAACCTGGTTTTTTAATAATAATGGGCTTAATTATGAAAACAGTATTAGTGGCAAATCAAAAAGGAGGGTGTGGTAAAACCTCAGTGGCAATCACTTTAGCTGCCGCCTTAGCAAATCAAGGGCAGAGCGTAGCATTAGCAGATGCAGATCCACAGAAATCTAGCTTGCGCTGGCTAAAACAGCGTCCAGATACTGCTGCGAAGATTTATGCCGTAGATTGGCGAGATGAAGATGATATTGGTGAGCTTCCCAAAAAAGCGGCCAAGAACTTAGGTAAAAAGGATTGGTTAATTATTGATGCGCCAGGCTCATTAACCGCTGATCGTGCAGAGTCTTTAATTAGTGAAGCCAAAGCCATCTTGATTCCAGTACTACCTTCTATCTTCGACGCGGACAGTACTAAGCAATTTTTAAAATCTATTCAAGACATTAAGCGTATTCGTAAAGGCAAGGTCGATATCCATTTACTAGCCAACCGCATTCGTTCTCAGAGTAGAACCAACCAAACTTTGCAGGATTTTTTTACTGAAATAGGACAAGCTCCCTTAGCGTGGCTCAGTGAAAGAAGTTTATACCCACAGTTGGCGGAACAAGGTCTGAGCATCTTTGACTTTAATCAAAAGCGCTATCGTGATGTGCAAGCCCAGTGGCAGCCAGTGATGGATGCTTTGATGCCAAAAGTGGCAAGTAAATACCAAGAGGTATTGGCAGACAGTACGATACCTGCTACTTTAGAGAAGTTGGCGAACAGCAGTATTGAGCAGGAAAATGCATTAAAAAAGGTAGATGATGGCTCAACATGGTATGAATAACCACAAAAACCTACTAAACTAGCGCCCTATTTATTCTACAACTGTCAGTTGCTGTTATAACTGACAGCGAGTCAAAATTACGGGGAAACTATGGGTACCTGGATAGCCATTGCTATTGGTATGTTTGTACTGGGCACAATCATGGCACTTAAGCCTAGTGTTGTTGATATGCGTTTAGATAAGCTGCGTATGATTGCCAGAAGGTTGGAGCTAAATCCCAAAGTTGTTGCCTGTCCCGATTGGATTCGTGGCCGCAACAATGAGTTTGGCAAAGGAATGATCGGACAGTACTCTCTTATCATGGATGATATGAAATTTCCTGAAACCCATTATCAAGTTGTTGATGGAAGGTTAAAACTTGAGGGTTCTCAGGCTCAAGGCACAGATGTAAATTCTCAATCATCCTCTATAGTAGGTATAGCAGGATCACATTCGACCTCTAAGCAAAGGTTAGCTCAGCGCTTAGAGGGGGAACCCCTAACTCTACCTCCCAGCATGGCGCCCTTGGTGAAGGGAGTCTATCTAAAAGCCAATAGTTTGGTAGTGTTTTGGCATGACAGCAGTTATGTGCAGCCTGCCACCAACCCAAATTTTAAGATGCAGCAAATAGAACCTGAGCTATCCGCCCTAAAGTCTACCATGCAGGCTTGGGCCCAAAAAGTGACCAATAAAGACCGATAAAAAGCTGAAAATTGTCAAAATGTGTACAATAGTAGGCCACTGCTCTTGAAAAACTTGGTTGACAGCGCAACTGTTAGCAGTGTAACGTCAAGGCAACTTTTGGCATTCAGCATTATTTAAACAGTAGCTGTCCTGCTTATAAACGCATACATAACAAATATAATTTATAAAAAAGATTAATTAGGATTGTGATATCAATGGCTAAAACCACCGGTAAAAAAACAGCATCGACCTCCTCAGCCAGTGCTAAAGGTAAATCACTGGTTATTGTGGAGTCTCCTGCAAAAGCAAAAACCATCAATAAGTACTTGGGTGATGACTTTATTGTCCGCTCAAGTATTGGTCATGTGCGTGATTTGCCAACCAGTAGCGGCGCTAAGAAAAAAGCCACCAAAGCTGACGAGGGGTTAAGCAAAGAAGAGAAAGCGCAACAAGCCTTGGTACGCAGAATGGGGATTGACCCCGAGCATGGCTGGAAAGCGGTATATGAAGTACTGCCTAGCAAGACCAAGGTTATTAAAGAATTAAAAGCTCTGGCCAAAGATGCCGATAAGATTTATCTGGCAACGGATTTGGATAGAGAAGGGGAAGCCATTGCTTGGCACTTACGTGAAGTCATTGGTGGTGATGATAGCAAATACCAGAGAGTGGTATTTAACGAGATTACCAAATCTGCCATCCAAAACGCGTTTAAAGAGCCCGGTAAGCTTGATATTGACCGCGTCAATGCTCAGCAAGCTCGCCGCTTTTTAGACCGTGTGGTGGGCTTTATGGTGTCTCCTTTATTGTGGCAAAAGATTGCCCGTGGCTTATCTGCAGGACGAGTACAGTCGGTAGCGACTCGACTTGTGGTAGAGCGTGAGCGTGAGATTCGAGCCTTTATTCCAGAGGAATATTGGCAAATCCATGCCGACACCACCATGAAAGGTAATGACAATGCCAATGTGGCCGAAGACACACCGATTCGTCTAGAAGCTGTTAAACAAAATGGCAAGACGCTTAAACTTGAGAATAAACAGCAAACTGATGCGGTACTTGACGTTCTTAAACCCGCCAAATATGTGGTTAAAGAGCGTGAAGAAAAGCCAACTCAGTCCAAGCCAGGTGCTCCTTTCATTACTTCGACCTTACAGCAAGCAGCCAGTACTCGTTTGGGCTTCCCTGTGAAGAAAACCATGATGTTGGCGCAGCGTCTGTATGAAGCCGGTCATATTACTTATATGCGTACCGACTCTACCTTCTTATCAGCTGATGCTTTGGCCGGAGTTAGAGGCTTTATTGAAGACAGCTATGGCAAAAAATACTTGCCAGAGAAGCCGAACTTCTATGGTAGCAAACAGAATGCCCAAGAGGCTCACGAAGCTATCCGTCCGACCAATGCCAATCTAAAATCAACTCAATTGAAAGGAGTTGAGCGTGATGCCATTCGTCTTTATGAGTTAATTTGGCGTCAGTTTGTGGCCTGTCAGATGTTACCAGCTAAATATAAATCGGTTAACTTACTGGTTGAAGCGGGTAACGTAGAACTAAAAGCTCGTGGTCGCACCATGACCTTTGATGGTTATACCAAGGTTATGCCACCAGCGAAAACAGACGATACCTTACTGCCTGATGTCAAAAAAGGCGATGAGCTGAATCTGATTAAGCTAGACCCTAGCCAACATTTCACTAAGCCGCCAGCGCGTTATACTGAGGCAAGCTTGGTAAAAGAGCTTGAGAAAAAAGGCATTGGTCGTCCTTCTACCTATGCCTCTATTATCTCGACCATTCAAGATAGAGGCTATGTCAGATTAGAGAACAAACGTTTGTACGCCGAAAAAATGGGTGACATCGTTACCGATCGTCTGACCGAAAGTTTCCCAGAACTGATGGACTATACTTTTACAGCGGGTCTTGAAGATGAGCTAGACCACGTAGCCCAAGGCGAACAAGATTGGAAAGCAGTTCTTGATGACTTCTATGGTGATTTTAAAACCAAACTTGAGCATGCCAAAGAAAAAGATGGTATGCGCCCTAATGATCCAACAGATGTCCCAGATGTGCATTGTGACTTATGTGGCCGACCGATGCAGCTGCGTAACGGCTCCACTGGGGTATTTTTAGGCTGTACTGGTTATAACTTACCCCCAAAAGAGCGCTGTAAAGGCACCAAGAACTTAATGCCAGTGGAAGCTTTTGCCAACTTAGATGACAGCGAAATAGATGACACTGCTGAAGTCAAAGAGCTGATGGAGAAGAAGCGCTGTCCTAAATGTGGTACAGCAATGGATGGTTACATCGTTGATGGGGGTTTAAAGCTACACATTTGTGGTAATAACCCAGACTGTGATGGCTATTTGCTTGAAGAAGGTAAATTTGAAGTTCCAGGCTCTGATGCACCGACTATTGATTGTAATAAATGTGATGGTCAAATGGAGCTGAAAACCGGTCGCTTTGGTCCTTACTTTGCCTGTAATAAATGTGATAATACGCGTAAAGTATTAAAAAATGGCGAGCCTGCGCCACCACGTATGGACCCAATCGACATGCCGCAGTTGAAGTCAACCAAGCATGATGACCATTTCATCTTACGTGAGGGAGCGGCGGGCTTGTTCTTAGCAGCTTCTAAGTTCCCTAAAGTACGGGAGACTAGACCGCCTAAATTAGCTGAATTACGCTCTATTCAGGATCAAATGGAGGATAAGTTCCAGTACTTATTTAAGGGTCCAGATGAAGATCCAGAAGGTAACCCAACCATTCTACGTTGGTCACGTAAGCAAAAAGAGCAATATATTGGCTCAGAAAGCTTGAAGACTGGTAAGGCTACCCGTTGGGGTGTTTATTGGCGTAATGGCGAGTGGGTGGAGGAGTAAATCCTCTCGTTTCAGCTAACATGAGCCAATAACAAAGTTAATATAGGCCAATATAAGAGAGCCCAACTTCAAATAGTTGGGCTTTTTTGTGTTTGTACTTTGAGGTTAATGGCTTTGAGGTGCGTAGATTAGGACGCGACACCAAATAAGGATAAGCTTTGTTGATGTGGATTTTATTAATGGTGCGCAAGGCGACACCCTACCATCAGTACTTTAACCCATCTGTTGGGTCTCGTACCTCGACACCAACCTACTCTATGATTTTATGTTAATAATTGTAGCGCGGAATGCAGGGTACGTCCCACGCACCTTTGTATGATGTAAATTGGCATCCAAGGTACGGTTTAATCTGCTTACCTAAGCTCAATAAAGGCTGTAAGCGTATTAAAAGAAAAGACCCAACACTTCATGTGCTGGGCCTTTTGCTATGATAGTATTAACTCGCTTAAAAGAGGCTAGTCTTGTTGCTGCTCTAGTTTCGCTTGTAGTTTTTGTTGTTTGCGAGCTTCAATAACTTCATTCACCTCAGCGCCGATATGGGCTTCACCACGTTCCTTGGCCAGCTGAATTTGGCGTTGACGCTCACGAAATCTAGCCCGCTGCTCTTCAGTGGCTTTATCGATACAGTGGGGGCAAGATTCGCCTTTTACATAGGCAGGATGCTGCTTATCTTCTTCGGTGATTGGCATACGACAAGCATAGCATTGGTCATAATCACTTTTTTCAAGACTATGGTTCACTGCCACGCGATTGTCAAAAACAAAGCAGTCGCCTTGCCACAGAGACTGCTCAGCAGGGACTTCTTCTAGGTATTTTAAAATACCGCCTTCTAAATGATAGACTTCATCAAAACCCTGCTCACGCAAATACGCGGTAGATTTTTCACAGCGAATACCACCGGTACAGAACATAGCTACTTTTTTATGTTTATTAGGATCCAGTTCGTTTTTTACGTATTCTGGAAACTCACGGAAGGTTTCTGTTTTTGGATTCACCGCATTTTTGAAAGTGCCGATTTGAACTTCATAATCGTTACGGGTGTCAATTAACAATACTTCTGGATCGCTGATTAAATCATTCCATTCGCTAGGCTTCACATAGCGGCCAACAGATTGTAAGGGGTCGATACCTTCAACGCCCATGGTGACAATTTCTTTTTTTAGCTTAACTTTGGTACGGAAAAAAGGCTGGGTATCAGTAAAAGATTCTTTATATTCTAGAGCACCGATAGCCGGTATTTGTTGAATATAATCTAGGACGGCATCAACACCTTCACGGCTGCCAGATATGGTGCCGTTAATACCTTCAGAGGCAAGTAGTAGTGTGCCACGCACCCCTTGGTCTAACATTAATTGGCGTAGTGGCTCACGGTAAGCTTCATAATCGTTAAATCGGGTGAATTTATAAAGGGCAGTGACTACGATATCTTGTTGCTTAGAAGTAGTTTCTGCACTTGTTGTATTCTGAGTTGTCATGTTTTCTCCTGCTGGCTAGGTCGCAAACCTAGTGCTGATGAGGTCAAAGTAATACACAAAATAGTAGGTGATTTTGTGATCACTGTGACGGGGTAAAACAGCAAAAACAGTCAAATACTGTATTTTGCTGTTGAATAAATTACAAAAATAAAAGCGCTATATCAGATAGCGCTTTTGAGTAGGGTAAGCTTATTGTGCTGGCTCACTGCATAAATAACAAGGTAGGCACCTATTACTTAGGAATATATACTAAGCAACCTATACTAGAACTAGGACAGATCTCAGGAGCTTTATTCTGTTTTAGCGGCTGCCGCCTTTTTTTCAGTGGCTTTTTGTTCTGATTGCTCAGGACTTCTAACCGGTGCTGGTTTCTTCTCTAATGCTTGCTCTGAATTTGATTCAGTAGGCGTTGGAGGTTCAACAGGCTCTGGTGGTTTTCTTTGAGTGAGAGCTGCTCTAGGCGGTGTCATGCCTGCATTGCCTGTTACCTTCTGGTTGGTAATTTGACTGCTGTAGTCTTTCTCGCCCTTTTTATTATTATCTGATAAGTTAACCACTTCCTGCTTTTTAATTTCAGATTTTGCCACGTTGTTAATACTAACCCACTGATAGGGTACAGATTTCAGGGCGGCACGCATGTAATCTACCCAAATAGGCAAGGCAGCCACACCACCATATTCGCCCCTACCTAAGGTTGAGGGTTGGTCAAAACCTAACCAAACTACCGATACTTGAGTGGGATGGAACCCTGCGAACCAGGCGTCTTTCATCGCGTTAGTTGTCCCTGTTTTACCACCAATATCAGAGCGACCTAAGGCTTTGGCTCGGGTTGCTGTACCGCTCTGAATGACGTCACGAAGCATACCTGCCATCTCATAAGCCACAGCTGGCTTTAATATACGAGGGGCTTGATCGGCCGCTTGATAAGTTATAAGCACAGGCTTCAAGCGATCTGATTCAGGTCCTGCATCGTAGCGGATGGATTCAACCGCAGCTTGGAGTGAGTTTTTAGAGGCAGGCTCAGCTTCTTCTGATTTAGCATCTTGAGCAGCATCAGACTCTGACTGATCAGGGGCCTGCATTAGATTGGGATCTTCTTGCAGCGCTTTTAATGCTTTTTCGCGTTGTTTAGAGCTTGCCTCAACTTGTTTTTCAAAGTTTTCAAGCTGTTTTTTATTTAACTCTTTTAGCTCATTGTTATAGCATAAGGCACAGGCCCGTTGAGGGTTAGCTAAATACAACAGATTGTTTTTATAGTCGTAAATTTGGTCAATAAAGTAAGGCTGTACTCGGTGACCACCATTAGCAAAAGCGGCGTAAGCAGTTGCCATTTGTAAAGGTGTGGCTTGTCCAGCGCCTAGTGCCAAAGATAGGGTAGTCGGCAATTTATCCTTATCAAGACCAAATTGTTCTAATAGTTGACGTGCTTCAGCAGTGCCTACCGCTTGTAGTAAGCGAATAGAAACCAAGTTACGCGACAGAATAAGACCACGTCTAATGGTCATGTCTCCATAAAAGCGACCGTCAGAGTTCTTAGGACTCCAGTCACCAATACGCAGGGGACCATCAGAAATCATGCTGTCAGGACGATAGCCTTTTTCCAATGCTGCAGCATAGTTCAGAGGCTTAATGGTTGATCCAGGCTGACGCCAACCTTGGGTTGCTCGGTTAAATTTACTGTATTGGTAATCGAAGCCACCGACTAGGGCTTCAACGGCTCCTGTTTCAGGATTTAGTGCTACCAAGCTTCCTTGTACCTTAGGAACCTGAGTTAATCGCCAAGAGGTGTTATTTTCATTAGCAATTAGACGCACGATATCATCTTTTTTGACGATATCTGAAGCTCTATTGGGATATCTTCTAATACGGTTGGCATCTAGATATTCTTTGGCCCAGTTCATGCCTGACCAAGCAATGGTAACCACTTCACCGCTTTGAAGCTCAGCCTTGAAGCTACGACTACCTACCTCAGTGACTTTGGCTGGAACCATGTTGGAATAAGTTCTGAAGTTCTCTAAAGGCTCACCATTGGCCTCGGCACCACGCCAGCCGTGGCGACGGTCATAGCCGATTAAGCCTTTTTTGATAGCGGTATCTGCAGCTCTTTGGTCTTTACTGTCTACGGTCAGTTTAACGCGCCAACCGGCGTTCATAACTTGATCCCCATAGCGATCTACCAAAGTACGACGGGTCATTTCAGCCAGATAAGGCATATTTACATCGAGCTTTTCTTTATATAGATGGACGTTAAGTGGCTGCTGGCTTGATTTGTCATATTCCGCTTGAGAGATATGACCCAGCTCTAACATACGCCCTAAAATCCAGTTGCGACGCTCTAATGCAACTTCAGGATTAGAGACTGGGTTGTTTTGTGAAGGGGCTTTAGGCAGACCTGCTAGTGTTGCCATCTCAGCGGTAGTTAGATTGTCTAGAGACTTACTAAAATACTTCTTGGCAGCAGCCCGAATACCATAAGCACCTTCACCCATATAAATCTTATTAACATATAAGGTGAGGATTTCTTGCTTGGTTAACTTGTTTTCAATGTCACGGGCCAAATATAGCTCAGTTAGCTTACGGCTAAAAGTACGCTCAGGGCTTAAGAAATAGTTCTTCGCCACTTGCATGGTAATGGTTGAGCCACCCGTTTGTCCTTCATCGTCAGTGATGATTTCGGTTACTGCACGACCCAAACCCTTAATACTAATACCACTGTGCTCATAGAATGAGGCGTCTTCAGCGGCTAAAAAAGCATTAATAAAACCTTGTGGAATCTCATCATAGGTCACTGGCAGTGACATACGGTTGCCGTATTGACCAATTAATTTGCCGTCTTTGCTGTAAATTTGCAAAGGCATTTCTAGGCTTGAGGTCTTGATATCTGAAATATCGGGTAGGTTTGGCGATATATACACGGCCATCCCATAAAATCCAATAGGCAGTGCCAATACCAATATGATAGCCAAGGCAATAATGGCCAACAATATGGAAACAATATAATGGATAAGGCGAGAGCTAGCAGACGATTGAGACATAGTGACTCTATTAATTAGAAACGGAAATATTAGGCATAGTAAAAAACACAGTACCTGCCTTAAAAAATTAATCAAAACAGTAACCTAGGCTGGCTACTAGAACAGATTTTCTTAAAGATGGGCAGCGATTATGACTTCTTGCTATGCATAAAAAGCACATATAACACGCATACAGCTACAATTATAAAGCAAATTATAAAGTAATTGAGCGATATCTTATAGTTCTAACCACAAAACAAAGTAGTACGCTGAGTTTTAAGTAATAAAAGGCTCTATTTTATAATAAAAGACCGAGAAGGGTATAGGAAAACTAGAGGGATAATAGTTTAGTTGATATTGAAAGTTATCACCTAAAGCTATTGGGAAATCTTAAGGGATTTTGATGTAATTT
>JAHHUJ010000041.1 GCA_020024075.1 Psychrobacter sp. | reverse complement strand
TCTCGGCGCCAGAACCTAAATCTGGTGCGTCTACCAATTCCGCCACATCCCCATTTCAATCTACACACTTAATTAGTGTGTACTGGGCTAGTGCTTCTCAGTGGTTGGGTATTATATAGATTTAAAATTAATTGGCAAGCCTTTTTTTAAACTTTTTCTCATTTTTTATCAATATTGGTCGAATTAAAGCGATTTTAATTAGAGATTACCCTTATTAGCAGTCAATTAGTGTCGATTGATGGCTATAAAAGTACTTTAATCTTATCAACGTAAATTAAGAGGAACGACTGCTTTCGGTAATATCTAACAGTTTTATTTTACGTGTTAAAGTATTGCGTCCCCAACCTAACAAATCAGCAGCTTCGCCTTTTCGGCCTTTGGTGTGCTCTAAAGCCACTGTAATCAATACTTTTTCAAACTCAGGAGTGGCCAGCTGTAAAATCTCTGTTTTACCTTGATTTAAAGCAGTAGTTGCCCAAGTTTGCAGCTGACTTTGCCAGTCAATAGACTGATTATGAGGATACGCTCCAGTAGCTATATTACCAGTAGTTAAATTACCTGTAGATAGGGTGTTAGAGGTATTGAAGTTTGATGAGGTAGGCTCGCCGGAGAGCGTAGCACTCCTATCTTCTGCAGGCAGTATTGCTGGATTGCTGCTAGTGTCATGCACAGGCAGTTGCTGAGCGGTTACCCTCTGTTGATCTGTTAAATAGCGTTGGGCGAATTCAGTAAGGTCAGGCGGTAAATCTTCAATACCCAAGACTTCACCCGTTGCCATTACTGTAATCCAGCGGCAAGCGTTTTCTAATTGACGCACGTTACCCGGCCAGTTAAAGGCTTGCATGATGTGCAAAGCTTCTGGTGACAGTTGCTTTTTATCGGTTTTCATTTCAGTAGCTGCTTTGCTCATAAAGAACTCAATCAGATCAGGGATATCATCAGGGCGAGCACGCAGTGGAGGCAATGGCAGACGAATTACATTTAGACGATAAAATAAATCTTCACGGAATTTACCTTCTTTGACCAGCTGTTCTAGATTTTGGTGAGTAGCGGCAATAATACGTACATCTACCTTAATGGGCTTTTGACCGCCAACACGGAAGAACTCGCCATTGGCAAGCACTCGCAGTAGACGGGTCTGGGTGCTAAAGGGCATATCACCGATTTCATCTAAAAATAAAGTACCGCCATTGGCCTGCTCAAAGCGACCTTGACGCTGAGTGGTAGCCCCAGTAAAGGCCCCTTTTTCATGCCCAAATAGCTCAGACTCTATCAGTTCATGTGGAATGGCGGCCATATTTAAGGCAATAAAGGGCTTTTTTTGACGGGGAGAATTTTGATGTAAAGCACCTGCCACAAGCTCTTTACCGGTACCAGACTCACCAGTGATCAATACCGTAATCGGCGAGGAGGCGAGTCGTCCTATGGCCCGAAACACAGTCTGCATGGCAGCGGATTGACCAATAATAGGGCTAGATTGAACCCCCTCGGGTTTGGAAGGTTTTGTGGACTGGGCTTTGGCGGCTTTGGTCGAAGTAGAGTTGGTCGTATCTGCTTCAGGGGTTATTGACTCGTCAGCTGCGGGCACAGAGGCGGTAATAGGCTTGTCTGCTGATTTGGGTAGTGAAGCTTTAGGATTGGTACTGATGGCTTTTTTGACAATAGTGACGGCATGATCCAAATCAAAAGGCTTGGGTAAATATTCAAACGCCCCTGTATCATAGCTGTCTACAGCCGACTTTAAATCGGAGTGAGCGGTCATAATGATAACCGGTAAGCCTGGAAAGTTTTTGTTCATCCATTGGCTAAAAGACAACCCATCCATCATTGGCATACGGATGTCGGTTAAGATAACATCGGGTAAATTGGCTTGAGTTTGATGACCCTTTAATATGTCATTTAGCTTTGCCCAAGCGCCCTTGGCATTGCTAAAAGCTTGTACTTGTAGTCCGGCATCATTAAAAGTATCTTCTAAGATTAATCTTAGGGCAGGATCATCATCGATTAGCCACAGGCTGTGTTTAATTGTCATGCTATGTGTTCCATTTTTATGAATGTGGTCCAGCTATAGAAGGTGTTTTTTTTATGAGGACATTTTGGCCTTATATCACGACTATTATTAGGGTTGTTGACTGCTTAATTGTAAGGGTAGATAGACATTAAACTGGGTATCTCCAGGCTGGGAGCTGACCTCAATCACCCCTTCATGGCGATGTATGATTTCTTGTACTAAAGCCAGTCCCAATCCAGTACCATTAGCTCTACCGGTCACTAATGGAAAAAAGATACGCTCTATTAAGTCATCAGCAATACCTGCGCCATTGTCTTGAATACTAACCCGAATCACTTGGCGATGGTGCTGGGCTCCGATAGTGTATTGATGCTCAATACGAGTAATAAGAGTTAATTGAGGTTGGTAATCTGTAGCCAGTAAGGCAGTATCTTGCTCCAATAGCGCTTCACAAGCATTATTTGCCAGATTTAAAAACACTTGAATAAGTTGGTTTTTATCAGCGGTAATCTCCGGCAATGACAAGTCATAATCTCGCTTGATAGTTACCTGTGGGTATTGAGACTGGATCAGCAGTAAAATATGCTCCAAAGGCTCATGTATATTGACCGATTGCCATTCTGGCAGTTGGTTTGAACCGAGAAGTTGTTCAATAAGCTTGGTTAAGCGGTCTGTTTCACTGATAACGATACTGGCATAGGTGGTTAGTTTTTTGGCATCCACTAAAACGGTATTCTCATTGTTATCGGTGTGTTCAGGGGAGTGTTGAGTTTGCTTAATTAATAGCTGTGCTGCGCCTCGGATACCCGCCAATGGGTTTTTTACTTCATGGGCTACAGAGCGTAGCATTTCTCTGGAGACATCATGCTGCTCTTGTAGCCGCTGCTCTTTGTCCAATCGGCTTTGACGATCTCCTTGCCATATCTCAACTAGGTAATAGGACTTTCCCTCCTGATTCATCGGAGTCACGCTATAATGCACATATATAGGTTGAGTGATGCCTTTGATATGGCGACTGTATTCGATGAAGGGCTGCAAAAACTCTTTGGCATTATGAAATTGTATTTCAAGCTTGTCTCTGGATGTCTGTAAACAAGAGTTGCTTTCTGCAAGCTGCTCCTGAGAGTCTGCAGACAGCTTTGAGCTATGGGCAGTAAGGTTGTCCGGGGTAACGGTTTTGGTTTGACTTATAGTTGTAGTTGGCATCAATAAGTCTAAAATGCTAAGCCCTAGCAAACGCGATTTGCTCACTGAAAGTAGCTGCTCAGTTTGGCTGTTGACCCATTGAATGGTCAAATCCTCAGCCACCCAGATTACGCCGGTATATAGGTTTTGTAATAAGGAGAGGGCTTGTAACTGCTTCATATGAGATCTTTTTCCAAAGTCAAGGCGGCAAGTCTAGAGCTGCAAGAATAGTACCAAGCTAGAAGGCTGTTAAATAGGGGGATGTAGCTTTACTTTTTGGACACATTGTCTAGCTTACAAAGTTGCAGAAAAGATTTATTCAACAATATGATCTAAAATATGACCTAAATAAGTGCATAAATTAAGGTGGTTGATATATTTTAGTGCATAAAACACAGGGAAATATAGATAAATGTAATTTTTTTACGATTTATTGGCGTTGAATAACAAAATACGCACTATAAAAGTTAGGATGAGCCACATAAAAGCACAGGGTTTAGGCAGGGTAGGGTAATATTAGACCTTTATTGGGCTTAATAATGAGATGAAAAACATATGAATAACGCATTGGTGCTAGTATAGCGTTGCTAAAATTCGTACAATGCATATCAAATTTTAGTGTTTATACACTGCCTCTCAAATCATTCAATCTATCCTCTTTCAATTCACTATTCTTAAAAGTATTTGTCTATGCCAAGCAAAAACCCAGCGGACTCCGTTTCTATTTATATGCCAGGTGCCTCAGTAACCTCAGACACAACTTCTAAAGGCGCTTATCACCATAAAGCCAACCACAATCAAAATCGCAGTGTCGAACAAAGTGGACAGCAAGCCAGTCAGCAACAAACAGCGACAGGCTCTTCGTCTTCGGTTGCTCCCAAGGTTGGTTTCGTCTCGTTAGGCTGTCCTAAAGCGCTGGTAGACAGTGAGCGTATCATTACTGAATTAACCCGCGATGGCTATCGTGTGGCCTCAGATTATGAGGGAGCAGATTTGGTGGTGGTAAATACTTGCGGCTTTATTGAGTCAGCGGTACAAGAGTCTTTAGATGCCATCGGTGAAGCATTAAGCCAAAATGGTAAGGTTATTGTGACTGGGTGCTTAGGTAAAGATGCTGAGAAAATCCGTGATATGCATCCCGCAGTTCTTGCAGTGACAGGGGCTCATGCTTATGATGAAGTTATTACCGCAGTATCAAAACATGCGCCAATGCCACAAGCTATCAAAGACAAAAAAACTTATGATCCTAAGATAGATCTGATTGATTTGGCGGGCGTTAAGCTGACCCCAAGTCATTATGCTTATCTAAAAATATCAGAGGGCTGTAATCACCGTTGTACCTTCTGTATTATTCCAAGCTTACGTGGTGACTTGGTTTCTCGTCCCATTGACGAGGTGATGAATGAAGCCATGGCCTTGAAGAAAGCCGGGGTAAAAGAGCTGTTGGTTATCTCTCAAGATACCTCCGCTTATGGAGTAGACTTAAAGTATAAGACTACCTTCTGGAATGGTATGCCGCTTAAGTCGAAGTTCTTTGATCTATGTGAAGCACTCGCTAAAGTAGGCATTTGGGTGCGTCTGCATTATGTTTATCCTTACCCGCACGTTGATAAAGTGGTTGAGCTAATGGCGAAGCCCGGCGATCGTGGTGGGTTATTGCCTTATCTTGATATTCCGCTGCAACATGCTAGCCCAAGTGTCTTAAAAGCGATGAAGCGTCCTGCACATAGCGAGAACACTTTGGCACGTATCCAAAAATGGCGCGAGATTAACCCTGACATCGTGATTCGCTCAACCTTTGTGGTAGGCTTCCCCGGTGAAACTGAAGAGGATTTTGAGTATCTTCTGGAGTGGTTGAAACAAGCTAAGCTTGACCGTGTGGGCTGCTTTACCTATTCGGAGATTGAGGGAGCTGTGGCCAACGACTTACCAAACCCAGTGCCTGAGGAGGTGAAGCAACAGCGCTACGAGCGATTTATGGAAGTGCAGCAGCAGATCTCTGAGCAGAAGCTACAAGATAAAGTTGGCAAAACCATGACGGTATTGGTCGATGAGATTGATAACGAAGACTTTATCGCTATTTGTCGCAGTTACGCTGATGCGCCAGAGATTGATGGTCACGTGTATGTCGATGATATTGTGCAAAACGGTCAAGTCGCTCTAAAAGTGGGTGATATGATTACCGTAACCATAGATGAAGCCAGTGAGTATGATTTATTTGCCTCTTATGCTGGCTAGAAGCTTTGTTGAGGGATAATGTTTTTGAGGGCAAAGGACGGTCATATCAAAATAGAGCTATAAGCAGATAGCGTTTTTTGGTAAACTTTACCGAATTTAGCTTAATTTTTACTTAGTTTTTTATTTAGCTATTTATTTCATCTTAGCTGTGCTTAATCAGTAGGTCATAATTTATGGCCAAACTAATGAAAAGTTAGCAAGTTTAAGACAAAAATAAATTAGTGCAAACAATATAACAAGGTGCCTTATGTCTGATAAAAACCCGCAGTACTCACGTATTTTACTTAAGCTATCTGGAGAAGCCTTAGCTGGCGGTCAAGGTATGGGGATTGATACTTCTGTACTGGATAAGATGAGCCTAGCCATCGCTCATTTATGTGGTTTGGGAGTGCAAGTAGGTATCGTTGTAGGCGGTGGTAACTTATATCGCGGCAGTCAGCTACAAAAAGAGGGGTTGGTGGGCCGAGTAACGGGTGACCAAATGGGGATGCTTGCCACAGTGATGAATGGTTTGGCAATGCGAGATGCTTTAGAGCGTCGTAATATCAATACTCGCTTAATGTCAGCTTTGCCTATCGGGGAAGTTACCGAGAGTTATAGTAGCAGAAACGCCATTCGTTACCTAAAAAATGGCGATGTGTGTATCTTTGTGGCAGGAACAGGTAACCCATTCTTCACGACTGATACAGCCGCTTGTCTACGTGGTATTGAAATTGAAGCTGGCGTTATCCTCAAGGCTACCAAAGTAGATGGGGTTTATGACAAAGACCCAAGTATTCATGATGATGCCAAAAAATATGATGCTTTAACTTTCGATGAAGTTTTAGAGCAAAAGCTAGGCGTTATGGATTTAACTGCCATTGCTTTATGTCGTGAGCACAATGTTCCTTTACAAGTATTTGATATGAATAAGCCAAACTCACTATTGAATGTGATTATGGGTGAAAATGAAGGCACCAAAGTGTTTCACTAGTTGCACCTACAAGGCTAGTTACTCCCATAAGACTGGTTAGACCTATAAGACTAGCTCGACATTTTTGCAATTGTATGGTTAAACGATTATATATTGCTAATCGATTATGTATTGTTAACTGATTATAAAGTAAGGAAAAGATTATGATTAATGACATTAAAAAAGACGGTGAAGAACGTATGAAAAAGACTCTAGAAGCATTGGAAAATGCTTTTAGTAAAGTACGTACCGGCCGCGCTCACCCAGGTATGTTATCTAGTGTAATGGTAAACTACTATGGCGCAGATACTCCGCTTAATCAAGTGGCCAGTGTCAACGTTGAAGACTCTCGCACTCTATTGGTTCAGCCATTTGAGCGTTCAATGGTGCAAGCAGTAGATAAAGCCATTCGTGAAGCGGATTTGGGCTTAAACCCAATGACTGCGGACGTAATCCGTGTACCTATGCCAGCATTAACTGAAGAAACTCGCCGTGATATGCAGAAGTTAGCACGTGGTGAGGCCGAAAATAGCCGTGTTTCAGTGCGTAATATCCGCCGCGATATGCTAAATGATGTAAAAGACTTGGCAAAAGAAAAAGAAATCAGTGAAGATGAAGAGCGCCGCGCTAGTGATGATATTCAAAAGCTCACGGACAAATACATCGCTTCTATCGATAGTAAGCTTGAAGCCAAAGAAAAAGAGCTGATGGAAGTATAAGGCTTCTTATAGGCTTAATAGCCAATCAAGCAATAAGCCAGTAAGCCATTTCAAGCCTAGTCTGCTGTCCCTAGATATTTTGTATTCAGAATCATGTATTCAGAATCATGTATTCAAAATCATGTATTCAAAATCATGTATTCAGGGCTGGCAGGCTAGGTTTGACTCATAAGGTTTTATTGAGTCTGTATTACCATAACTGTGCAAAAATACAGACTAATAAGACCAAAACCTACCCAAAACACTAGATAAAGACTATTATGACTGAGCCACAAACCTCAAATGCTTACGATTCCTTGCCCACTCCCCCTGTGTTGCCAAAGCACATTGCCATTATTATGGATGGTAATAACCGCTATGCCAAAGCGCATGGTATGGCCAAAGGTCAGGGTCATGTTGCTGGTAAAGAATCTCTAGACCCTTTGGTAGAGTATTGTGTGGCAGTGGGCATTGAGGTGTTAACTGTTTTTGCTTTCTCAAGTGAGAATTGGCAACGTCCAGCCGATGAAGTGGCGCTATTGATGCGACTGCTTTCTGCTACTATCAGTGAGCAGCTACCGCGGATGAAAAAGTACGATATTTGCTTAAGATTCATTGGGGATAGAAGTCAGTTAAGCCCAGAATTGCAGCAACAGATGGTCGATGCTGAAGCTGAAACATCAGAGCATAAGGCAATGACTTTAGTTATTGCTATCAGTTATGGCGGGCAGTGGGATATTGCTAATGCCGCACAACAACTTGCTAAAAAAGTTGAGCAAGGTGAGATGCGAGCCGATCAGTTAACGGTTGAGGCCTTAGGCAGTCAAGTACAGTTGGCAGATTTAGCGGATGTAGATATGCTTATCCGTACCGGCGGTGAATACCGAATTTCAAACTTTTTATTATGGCAATCAGCCTATGCTGAGCTGTTCTTCACCAATACTTTGTGGCCAGATTTCGCTGCCAAAGAGTTAAATGAGATGATGTTTGAATTTTCACGCCGTCAACGCCGATTTGGTAAAACCAGTGAACAAATTGAGTCAGAAACGTAGGGCTTGGGTTTTATAAGCACGTTTCTTTAAATTACATGAATAAAATAAAAGAGGGTGCCTAGTATGTGGATACGCATTAAGACAGCTTTAATTTTGGTCTTGATTGTGGGAGTCGCACTATTCGCTAGTGATACGCCTTATCTGTTCGTTCCTTTATTGGCCGCTGGGGTAATAATAGCGTCCTATGAATGGACCAAGTTAATGCCAAAATGGCGTACTCCCTCTTTATTTGTGGTATTGGCATTTGCCGTTACCATGACCACATTATTGCTTCCTACTACTTGGCCTGTTTGGTGGGCTGCTGCCATCGTTATTTGGTTAATGGCATTGTCTTGGGTCACTAAATTCCCTTCCTCTACCAGCTGGTATGGCCAGCGCTTATCTGTGATGGGTATCGTTATTTTAACCGCTGCCATTAGTGCCATGTTCTATCTGTGGCAGCTATCTGCTTGGTGGCTGATGTACGTATTCTTATTGGTATGGTGTGCTGATAGTGGGGCGTACTTTGTGGGCCGTAAATTCGGTAAACGCAAAATGTCTCCCAATGTTTCACCCAACAAGAGTGTAGAAGGGCTCATGGGCGGACTAGCAACAGGACTAGTAGTGGTAATAGGCATCAGCTTATTTAAGCTACAACTCACCGGTATGCAACTGGTTTTATTTGTTCTACTGTCTTTAGTGACTATCTTAGCGTCAGTATTGGGTGATTTATTTGAGTCTATGCTGAAGCGTCGTGCAGGTGTCAAAGATTCTGGTACTATTTTGCCTGGGCATGGTGGCGTATTAGATCGTATTGATTCTTTGTTATCCGCCACGCCAATCTTTGCATTGGGTTTTTGGGCCTTGCAGTACTTTGGTTTTTTAACGTTATAGACTGAACTATCGACTGAACCCATGTAAATTTGGACAACATAGAATTAAGCTGCTTAAATTTAATTTACATAGAGTTAAGCTATTTAGACTTAAGCAAAACTCACTCATCCTAATTATTTTTATAAAAACTAGCAATGGTTTAAAAGGTAAGTTATGACCCAACGCATCGCTGTCCTCGGCGCCACAGGATCTATTGGTGACAGTACTTTATCAATATTGGCTGACCATCCCCAGCATTATCAGGTTTATGCACTATCAGGTCATGGTCGATTAGATAAGCTCTTTGAGCTGTGCCAACAGTTTCGACCGAGCAGGGTCGCTGTGCCTGAGGATAAGGTAGATGAGTTTGCCACACGATTACAGCAAGCCAATATCAGCTGTGATGTGGTAGGGGGTCAAGCTGGTCTAGACGATATTGCAGCAGATACTGAGGTTGATACCGTAGTGGCTGCTATTGTCGGTGCGGCAGGTCTGGCTTCAACGTTAACCGCTGCCAAAGCAGGTAAGCGTATTTTGTTAGCCAATAAAGAGGCTTTGGTCATGGCCGGTAGCCTGATGATGCAGGCGGTTCGAGATAATGGGGCTACCTTATTGCCGTTAGACTCTGAACACAATGCTATATTCCAATGTTTGCCTGCCGAAGTACAGCAAAAAAACACTCATATTCATAACGCTTGCTATGGTATCAGTAAGCTGTGGCTGACTGCTTCTGGCGGACCTTTTTTGCACAAAAGCTGGGAGCAGATGCAGGCCGCTAGTGTTAGTGAAGCGGTTAAGCACCCCAACTGGTCTATGGGCAAAAAAATATCAGTAGACTCTGCAACTATGATGAATAAAGGATTAGAGCTAATTGAAGCCTGTCACTTATTTGATCTAGATGAGTCGAAAATCAATGTGGTTATCCATCCTCAAAGTATCATCCATTCTATGGTTGAATACTGTGATGGCAGCTTCTTAGCACAGCTGGGTAGTCCTGATATGCGTACCCCAATTGCTCATGCTTTGGCCTATCCAAACCGTATTAGTGCCGGGGTTAAGCCTTTGAATTTGTATGAATTATCAGCACTTGAATTTATTAAGCCTGATTTACAGAAGTTTGCTTGTCTAAAATTAGCCAGAGAAGCTATGCAGTCTGGGCAGGCTGCGACTATTGTCTTAAACGCGGCCAATGAAGTTGCGGTAGAGGCGTTTATAAAAGAGCAAGTTTCTTTAACCGATATTGCCTTGATTAATGGCCGAGTATTGGACACTATGCATCAGCAAGATTCTGTTACATCTAACAAAAAGGGTGATGTAGACAGCTTCCGTGGTCATATTAAAACCTTAGAGGATATTTTAATCATAGATAAATTAGCTAGAATCCAGGCTCAACAAGAGGTAGAAAAATGTCGCAGTTAATGACATTGGCTCTATTTCTGTTAGCTTTTGCGGCTATTTTAGGCCCATTGATTGCACTGCATGAGTGGGGGCACTATATTGTGGCTCGACTGTGCGGAGTGAAGGTGCTTACTTATTCCATCGGGTTTGGACCTAAGCTTGCCAGTTGGACCAGCAAGAAGACTGGTACTGATTATCGCATCTCTGCCTTACCGCTTGGCGGCTATGTGAAGATGCTTGATGAGCGAGAAGGGCCAGTGGCTGAAGAAGAGAAGCATTTGGCTTTTAACAATCAGCATCCTCTAAAGAAGATCGCCATTGTTGCTGCCGGCCCCGTGATGAATTTCATCATTGCCATTGCCTTATTTTGGGTGCTATTTTTGGTGCCAAGCGAGCAGCTAAATACCCGTATTGGGTCAATTCTGCCCGAGACACCAGCGGCCACAGCGAACCTACCAAAAGGCGATAAAATCATTGCGGTAGATGGTTATAAGGTGCAGACTTGGGAAGAGATTAACTATCGTTTAGCTGATCGAATGGGAGAGACAGGCACCGTCTCTATTTCGCTGCAAAAAGTAGCAGAAAGTACAGAAAAAGTAGCAGAAAATACAGCAGGCTCAGCCAACGTCTCTGACCCTAAAAAGGCCTCATCAGTTTATGCCCAAAGCACTGAGGTAGAGGTTCCTATTAATAACTTCATGCAGGGCACACAATCTGGCAAGGACACCCTTACCAGCTTGGGAGTATTGCCTTGGCAGCCTAAAATTGAGCCGGTGATAGGGCAGTTATCAGAAGAGGGTGCTGCCATACGTCAGGGGATGCAGGTTGGTGATAAGATTGTTGCCATTAATGATGAGCCGGTAGAAGACTGGCTAATGGTCACGCGTATTATCAGAGACAATCCTGAAACCTTGCTTAATTTCACAGTGGTGCGAAAAAATGAGCAAGGTCAAAGCCGTGAAGTGCAGTTACAGATTATGCCACAAGGCAAAAAAGGCCCAGCTGGTCAGCAGTATGGTCAGATTGGGGCGGGGATTGCTCCTATTGATATTGTAGTACCAGATGACTACAAAACGATGGTATCCTACGACCCTATGACCGCTATCGGCAAAGCTTTTGCTAAAACGGGTCAATTGGCGACCATGACCTTGAATTCGATGGGTAAAATGATCACCGGAAAAGTAGGGTTAGACAATCTATCGGGCCCAATTACCATTGCTGTTATCAGTAAGCAAAGCTTTGAGATTAGCTGGGAGCAGGTATTAGCCAATGCCGGTATTATTAGCTTGAGCCTTGCGGTATTGAACTTATTGCCAATCCCTGTTTTAGATGGTGGTCATTTATTATATTATTTTATAGAGCTCATTCGAGGCAGACCTGTCTCTGAAAGAATGCAGATTATTGGCTTTAATATTGGCTTTTTGCTGCTTCTTAGCTTTATGATTTTGGCCATAACTAATGACTTTAGTCGTTATTTTTAAACAAAAATACTGGATTTTATTAATTTAATAGCTTTAAATAGTTGCTTATGACTAAAAATAGGGGTATATCCTCCCTTAAGGTCAAGATTTTTTGCAATAACCTAAGAATATTTTGCAATAACTTAATAAATTTAATGCAAAGTTTTAATGCAAAGTAAGGCAGTATTTCGGGTTGAAATTTGAACTAAATTGATATTCGAAGTAACTTTTAAGACCATGCTCTAAGATCATGCTCTGCCTTTTACTTTTGTAAAATAGACATAAGCTCACAATTCACTATAAAAATAGTGAAAGACAAATTTTTAAAACACCTTACTTTTAGCACGTTCTTTGAATCACGGATTGTATGTATGCAAACGTCTTTATTTAAAATGTCACAACTAATAGCAGTGCCTGCATTTGCAGCAATTATGGCCGTATCGGCGCAAGCAGCGGATGCTGTATTAACCGACGTCCAATTTGTGGGTCTGCAACGTTTAACTCCGGAAAGCTTATATCCTCTACTCACAACCAATGTGGGTGAGACGATTACCGATCAAGATTTAGCTAACAGTATCCAAGCTTTATACGCCACTGGTGACTTTGCTAACATTCAAGCCAAAAATGAAAATGGACGTGTGACTTATTATGTAGTAGAGCGCCCTATCGTGGCTGAAGTAAACTTCGAGGGCAATAAGCTTATTCCAAAAGAGGGCTTA
>JAHHUJ010000040.1 GCA_020024075.1 Psychrobacter sp. | reverse complement strand
GGGGGAGCTTGCCTCGCTGCGTCGCTATGAGCGAACCCGTCGTCCTCATAATAGTGTGATGATGCATAGCTTCTCGCTCATGAACTGGCTGTTCGCTGGCGACTTTGCGGCACTGCGTCCGGTACAGCAGCTTCGCAGTGAGGGTATGTACCGTGTGGGAAAAATCAAACCGTTAATGCGTTTCTTTACCAATAAGGCGAGCGGGCTTTAAAAGAAGACTTCATCAGTTATTGTAGCAATTTTGGGTGTAAGGGTTTTAGGATTTGTGGCGCCCAAAAGTAAAAATTATAAATTTGAATTAGGCTTTGATAAGACGTATATATTGTAATAGGCGTAGTGATATGCTTTATCAAGGAAGTTTGTAGTACAAAGGAGTTAACCCTAAGAGTCAGGAGATGATGACATGAGTAACAAAGATGAAGAAAAATTGCTTAATGAAGAGGCGTTAGAGCAATCTAACAAAAAAGATAAGAAGCATAAAGAAGAGAAAAAGGAGAAAAAGTACAAGAAAGATAAAGAGCGTAAAAAAGAGAAAAAATACAAGAAAGATAAAGAGTACAAGAAAGATAAAAAAGACAAAGAGCACAAAAAAGACAAAGAAGCCAAAAAAGCGGCAAAAAAAGAGGTAAAAAAGCAGTATCATAAAGGGCTCAAGCTGCTTAAAAAGCAACCTGCCGACAAGCGACCTATTAAGAAAAAAGCGTTAAAAAACTTCTTACTTAGTCACCTGCGTACCGATGACGAAGCGTTGGTAGACAAAGTGATTGAGAGAATGATTAAGAAGCAAAGAATCAAAATTTCTATTAATAACAAAGTCAGTTATAGAAGAAAATTAAAGTCCTAATTTTTTGATTTCTATGCTAAAAAAGGTATGGTTTCGTGGTTGAGTGTTGATCAGGAACGCATACCTTTTTTTATTTCTAAAAAGCTTGTTGTTAATTATTCAGTAATAGTTATTCAGCAATAGAAGCTCATTTCACCAGTCAAAACTTATTAGCCAAAAGAGGCAAAAACCACCATCAATACTGGTGCCACAATATTAATGATAAAGCCAAAACTAATTGCCAATGGTACGATACCCAACCCCCCTGATTGTTGAATAACCGGCAGGGTAAAGTCCAAACTGGTTGCGCCGCCAAGCCCCACAGCAGCTGAGGGATATTTACGCATAAATAGCGGAATAAACAACAACGCAAAGAACTCACGCACCAAGTCATTAAATAAAGCGATACTGCCCCAAACTGCGCCATAAGCATCGGTCATAACAATGGCAGATAACGAATACCAGCCAAAGCCAGAGGCTAAAGCTAAGCTTTGAGTCAAAGACACTTCATCAAACAATAGCCAAAATATTACCCCGCCCATCAATACTGATAAAGTAAAGATGACACTGGTTTGCATGCCGCGCTTACTGAGCAAAACTTCTTTTAGAGTGATGCCTGAGCCTTTTAGACCAATACCTACCAACAGAATTAATAACATGAGTAACCCAGTCATGGTGTTCTCTGGGGGCATCATGCTTACCGGTAATACCCTACCAATCAAAAAGCCGAAAATTACACAGAACACTTGGATTAAGCTGCCTCGGATACTGACTTTGTGTTCGGTAGTGGCTGTTTTTACTAAAGGTCTCCAAGGCACCAGGCGATCAAAAATCATCAATCCTGCTAGACCACAACCGATGGTGAGTACCGATAACACCCCAACATATAACATGATGTCGTTAATCTGACTGCCGAGCCCCTCTACTTGAGCCAGTTCTATGCCGATAAGGGTAAGAATGATATAAACCAAGTAGCCCAGCATTTTTTCTGAGTAATGCAGCAATTTTTTATTAAGCGGCAAGGCAAAGCCGATAAATAAAGGGGTTAATACCAATATAAGGGTAATCAGGCTGTCTAAGTTTTGTGGTGTTTGCATGAGAGGACACACAGCAAGTTTAATGAGAGCAATTTATGGTTACCATCTGCTAAATTTTGAAAAATAAAAGCCTATCAGTAGCCATAGTGAAGAAATAGCGATTCTACCATAGCTTGAGAGGGCAAGGTGGTTTGGTATTAATAAAAGGTAAGGGTTACCTCACTGTGATAGTAGGCAGTGAGGACAGGATAAGGATAAGAGAAGAGAATTGATGGTTTGTTCTCCATTTATAATAGCACAGGAGCTAAGAAACTTTGGCTACCAAACTAGATGGCTTAGAACAGGCTGGTTTGCTTAATATAAGCTCAGCAATATTATAATTACCCACCTTATTAGTCTTTGTATTCGCTTGATTATTTAGGGGCATAACGACACTAATTGCAGGTGAGTGGGTGAGGCTGGCGTGGTCTTCGCGATAATGACCACCTCGGCTCTCGGTACGAGTTAGAGCTGATTGTAATAACAGTGAGGCCAAAGTTAATAGACGCTCGAAACGAAATATATCTAAAGACACACCTTGTGTTGCCAATCCTTGCGTTTTGGATAATTGTAATTGCTGCTTTAAGTCAACAACCTGTTGTAACGCCAGCTTTAAGCAGGTTTCATTGCGTTTGATACCCATGTTATTGGTCATTAACTGCTTTAACGCGGTTAATTGCTGCGTCAAATTAAAATCGACCAAGGACGTGACTGTGGTTTCAGTAGATGGACTTAAAGATACACTAGGCACAGTCAATTGAGCAAGCAAGGAAGTGTTTGGCATTGACTTGGTGAGGTTGATGTTATCTGGGCTGTGTTGGTTATTATTTAAATTATTCTCATCACCGAGCTTTTTAGCAAGCTGCGAAGCAATGGTTCGACCGACTATCACACACTCTAAAAGTGAGTTACTGGCTAAGCGATTGGCCCCATGCAGCCCAGTATGGGCCACTTCTCCAGCTGCATATAAATCTACTATGTCCGTTTGCCCCGATGCATTGGTCATCACTCCGCCACAGGTATAGTGTGCGGTAGGGGCAACTGGAATTGGTTGTTGCGTGATATCAATGCCTAGGCTTAAACAGTGCGCATAAATATCTGGGAAATGCTGTTTGATAAAGTCAGCTGGCTTATGAGAGATGTCCAAATGCACATACCCTAAGCCATTATTAGCAATCTCATTGGCTATGGCTCGGGCCACAATATCACGAGGGGCTAGCTCTTCACGCGCATCATAATTTGGCATAAAGCGTTGATGGGTCAATGGGCATAATAGACGACCACCCTCACCGCGTACTGCTTCTGAAATCAGAAAGCTACTACTGCCATTTTCATCGTTATAGACCAGCCCAGTTGGATGAAATTGGATGAATTCTAAGTTAGCCAAACGACAGCCGGCCTCCCAAGCCATCATAATCCCATCACCGACGCAGACATTAGGGGCAGTGGCTCGACTAAATAATTGACCCAATCCACCGCTGGCAAGTACTACCGCTTTGCTATTAAAGCGTATTAAGCTATTGGTTTTGGTATTAATGACCAGAGCGCCGCTACAGCGCCTATCTATGGTACTCTCATTTGTGTCTTCAGTGATTAGACTTAGCGCCTCATGAAAGGGGAGTAGGCGAATATTATTAGCTTGTGCAGCCTGCTGCTGTAATCGGCTCATAATATGTCGACCGGTAGCGTCATCGGCATGAGCCACACGGCGACAGCCATGACCGCCTTCTTGAGTCAAATGCAGATCTGCAAGAGACGGCGTATTGCTCTTAGCAAGCTGTGTAGAGTGGTCGTTAGTAGTAAAAGGTACGTTATGCGATAGTAGCCAACTTATGGCATTGCTGCCTTCTGTAAGGATTTGGGTAGTGGCTTGTTCATCGCACAAGCCATCGCCTGCTATCAAGGTATCGCTTACATGATCGGAGACTTTATCTTCTGCATCAATAACGGCGGCAATACCCCCTTGCGCATAGTAGCTTGAGCAGGTGGCTAACTCTTCTTTAGCCAGTACCGTCACTTTTAAGTGCTTAGGAAGAGATAGTGCGGTTGCTAAGCCTGCCAGACCCGCCCCTATGATCAATACATCGCAATGTTGTGTCATAACAGTATCCTCTAAGGATATAACGGTATCTTTTAAAGATTTAGAAGTGGTCCTTGATAACACTTCAGAGACAGCTTCTAGCGATGAGTCATCAAGTGGGCGAGTTTTTGAGGTTGTCATAAGCAGGCTCTTACAAAAAGGTTAACGACAGTTTTATAGCTACTATCTAAGCAGGACCGATATGCTTATACAGTTCACGGTCTTTAATAAGATCACCACTGGCCGCCACGCGACGTTTTTGTTCAGCAGCAAAGTTGAGCATACGTTGTAAAGGCTTAAGAGCGGCTTCGGCTAACTCAGGCTTTAAGGTAATTTCACCACTGCCTGTCTCTAGGCACTGCTCAATGCCTTTAAGCCCATTCATGGCCATCCAAGGGCAGAAGGCACAGCTTTTACAAGTGGCACTTTCACCTGCGGTTGGGGCTGCCAAAAACAGCTTGTCTGGAGAATGCTTTTGCATCTCATGTAAGATACCAAGGTCGGTGCCAACGATGAAGGTTTTTGCATCCATCTCTTTGGTAGCGTTGAGCAGCTTACTGGTCGATCCCACCACATCAGCAAGGGCCACCACACTATCAGGAGACTCAGGGTGCACCAGCACCAAAGCATCAGGATGCTCAGCTTTTAATTGCTGTAATTCTTTGGCTTTGAACTCATTGTGGACGATGCACGAGCCTTGCCACAGCAGCATATCAGCGCCGGTTTCTTGTTGGATGTATTTGCCCAAGTGACGGTCTGGACCCCAGATAATTTTTTGGCCTTGTTCGTGCAAATGGCTCACAATCTCAAGCCCGACAGAAGAGGTCACAACCCAGTCAGCACGGGCTTTGACCTCGGCACTGGTATTGGCATAGACCACTACAGTACGGTCGGGATGCTGATCACAAAACGCGCTGAACTCCTCAATAGGGCAGCCCAAATCTAGTGAGCATTCCGCTTCTAGGTCAGCCATTAACACTGTTTTTTCCATACTCAAGATTTTGGCAGACTCGCCCATAAATCTGACTCCAGCCACCACTAAAGTTTGGGCTTCATGCTCTTTACCAAAGCGCGCCATCTCTAATGAGTCGCCCACACAGCCACCGGTCTCTAAGGCTAAGTCTTGGATATAAGGATCGACATAATAATGCGCTACCAATACGGCGTTGTGCTCTTGTAGCAGACGCTTGATGTTATTTACTACTTGATGACGTTCACTGCGAGACAGCTCAGCAGGGATTTTGGCTTTGGCATATTCGATATCGATATTATTGACAGTAGACTGTTGATTGCTTTGATCCAAGGTTGGGGCGTCATAAGCAAAAAGCTCTACTTTCTCTGCGGTAGTATTTTTTTCTGATTCGACTGGGCTGTTAGCTGAGGTAGTCATAAAAATCCCTATTACGAAATTGGTACTCAAAAAAGTAGTAATTAAAAAAACAAACTATAAATTGAAATAAAGCGACTATAATTATGCTCGTTTTGAGCATAAATACAAGAAATTTTTTTAATTAAAATTTATAGCCGCTGTGAGATTATCTATAAACCCGTTAATTTTCAGCGTGTTAGCAGAGTGTTTATCAAGTTTTTATTGTTTTGAAATAATTGATGTTTATCTTCAAGCTTGAGGTAGGGTTGGTGTAATTCAGCCCATTAACAGATATACTAAAGCCCATAGTTTTAATAATATTGATGGTAAATATGAGTTTGTCTTTTTCTCACGCCCATAGTGAAGGTAGCGGTACTACTGAAGTGGTCGCCGTGTTAATTGCAATTACCAACAGCCGAGCCCGAGTATTGACGGTGGATGGAGGTAAGCTTTTGCCAAATGGGCCACTTATGCCATTGCATCGTTCTTTGCAAGCGGGGGTGCGCCAATGGGTGGAGGAGCAGACAAAGCAGCCCTTAGGTTATATCGAGCAGCTATATACTTTTGTCGATACCAATAGACGCAATAAAGACGGTCATGCCTTAGTTTATGTCAGCTATATGGGCTTGGTGCAAGAAGCTGCGATACCAGAAGCCATGGTGGAAGGGGATAAGGATAACCAATCAGACTTTGAATCATCATCGGTAGCTGTTAATGAAAGTAGTGCCCGCTGGCGAGACTGGTACGATTATTTCCCTTGGGAGGATCGTCTGCAAACAAAGAGCAATAGCAGCCAAATCACTTTAAAACTCAAGCAATGGGCAGAAGCCGCCAGCAGTAAGTCAGAGAGATTAAAGCGTCTACAACGTATTTATCTGTGCTGGGGCGGTGATTGGGAGCAAGACTCAGATTTTGAGCAGATCATTGCCAGTGGCGATGGTCACAGTAGCAGTGCCAAAGAGATGTTTACTAAGTGGGTGGCTGAGCATGCTTTACTGCGTTATGAGATGCTTTATGAAGCTGGCTTGTTGCCTGAGTCACCAGACTATAACGCCAGTAAACTTCCAAAAAATTGGCATAAAGTTATCGGTGAGCCTATGTATTATGATCATCGTAGGGTAATTGCTACCGCCATATCGCGACTGCGCGCCAAGATTGAGTATCGTCCGCTTATCTTTGGCCTAATGCCTGAAGAGTTTACTTTGTTGCAATTGCAGCAAAGCGTAGAAGCTTTATCTGGGGTACCTTTGCACAAACAAAACTTTAGGCGGCTACTTGAAAGTCAGAACTTGGTTGAGCCGACAGGTAATAGTAGTCAAACCGGTAGAGGAAGACCTGCCAAATTATATCGGTTCCGATTTGATATTGGGTTACAAAGCTTATTGATGGACAGTAAGCTGCCCAAAAGCAACTCTCGTTGATCCTCAATAATTAGACGTTGATTAATAATTAGGCTTAGATTAGTTATTGCTAAAGCAGTTTTTCTTCGTTATATTTATGCTCATTATGAGTATTATTGGTTAAGGTTTTTTGCCTTAACTTTTTATTTTATTGTAAAAAATAACTATCAAGGACCCTTTATGTCTTCAACGCCTAATACTAGCATTCAGCAGACTTCTCATGCCGCAGACTTTCACGTACCTCCTTTAAATGATGTATTGTTGCTGCCCTTGGTAGAAAGTGCCTTAGTAGAAGACTTAGGTCGCCGTGGTGATGTAACCTCGCAAGCGACGATACCAGCTGACAAGCAAGCGACGTTAACTTTGAGCGTTCGTGATGAGGGCGTGGTGTGTGGTCTGGATTTAGCGAGACTGGCCTTTGCTCAAGTCGATGGCTCTATTGAGTTCACCGCCCATACCCATGATGGTGCTTGGGTAACAGCGGGTCAAACTCTAGCCACCATTAGTGGCAATGCTCGCAATTTATTGACCGCTGAGCGTACTGCCCTTAACTTTATGACTCATCTAAGCGGTATTGCTACGGCCACTCGTAAGGTAGTCGATCTGGTGGCTGATTATCCAGCACAGATTACTTGTACTCGTAAGACCATTCCTGGTTTGCGCATTGTGCAAAAATACGCCGTCCGTTGTGGTGGCGGTCGTAACCACCGTTTGGGTCTGGATGATGCTATCTTAATTAAAGACAACCATATTGCCATTGCCGGTAATATTGCTAAGGCCATTGAGCAAGCCAAACAGCTGGCAGGTCACCTAATTCCTATTGAGATTGAAGTTGACACCTTGGAGCAGTTAAAGCAAGCGCTTGAAGCAGGAGCAGAGCTAGTGCTATTAGACAATATGAGCCCTGACACCTTACGTGAAGCAGTGGCTTTATGTAAAACACACCCCAGTGGCCGAGTAAAAACAGAAGCCTCAGGTGGTATTACCCCAGACAGCGTCGTAGCTGTGGCTGAAACTGGGGTAGATTTTATTGCTATGGGATATCTGACTCACAGTACCACTGCGCTAGATATTGGAATGGACTTTTCGGCTTAAGCCTTGCTTGAGGTGCCTGTAGTTTATTTTGACTATGACAAAATCTTTGTAGTAAAGTAAGTGAGCGGCTCAAGCTTGTAATAATATGCTACTTGAGCGATACATAGAGCAGTTATTGCCTTATAATTAACCCTTTTCTTTACTAGTTTTTCCTTATTAGATAGGGGGTATGCAGAGAGCAGCTTACCAATCCTGCATGTGCTAATACTGCCCTTTTTCTACAAACTGAGGCGCCCTTTATGGACACCGAAATTGTAAAAATAATGATAGCGTTTTTGGTACTAATTAATCCCTTTAGTGCGCTAACCCTATTTTTAGATTCGACTCGAGGCTACAGCATGGTTGATAGGCGCCGGTTTGCGCGTATCAGTAGCTTGACTGTTTTTATTACCATTGCCTTCTTTACTATCGCTGGTGAAAGTCTGCTAAAAGCCCTAGGTATCTCAGTAGGCTCGTTCCAAGTGGCAGGTGGGGTACTGGTGTTTTTGATTGCCATTAATATGATGAATGGTGAGGGTAACCCAGTTAAACCGGATCAAGAAAACGTTGATATTGATGACAGTGTTGAGAGCATTGGGAGTACAGCAGCAGCAGTAGTACCGTTAGCTATACCCATGATGGTAGGTCCTGGTGGTATCTCAACCGTTATTATTTATTCAGCTCAAGTTTCCAATTGGCAACAAAAATTGGCGATTATTATTGCTGGGTTGTTAATTGCTGTTTTTTGTTATCTGGCATTAATGGCCGCAGGACGCTTGAGTAGATTATTGGGTGATACTGGGCTGAACATTATTAGCCGTATCATGGGTATGTTGTTGGCAGCAGTAGCCATTGAAATTTTAGTCAGTGGTATTCGTACTATTTTTCCAAGCCTAGCCTAAACTTTCAAGCCTAGCCTAACGTTGATAGTCTTAATTATTTTTGACCACTTGCTTAGCTCATGAGCTAGTTGACAATTTACCTAGCCAAATTAGCGATGATATCAGCTACTAATATCAGCTACTATATAAATGCCAAGCCAGATAAATCATTAGCAGACCAATAATAGCGTCCAAAATGTTCCAAGCTTTTGGTTTGGCAAATAGTGGCGATAATAATCTCGCACCATAACCTAAGCTAAAGAAGAACACAAACGAGGCGCTCACTGCTCCCAACCCGAACTCCACTTTACTCTCAGCTCCCGTTGAAACCATTCCCACCAGTACCAAAGTGTCTAAATAAACGTGGGGGTTTAGCCAAGTGAATCCGAAGCACAGCAATAATGATTTTTTTAGACTGCTCACAGAGTGATTGTCTTCAATGAGGGCATGAGATTTGCTGACACTGGCGTATAAGCTTTGTAATCCATAACCCAATAAGAATAAAGCGCCAGCAATTTTTGCGATGGTGACAATATTGGGATATTTGGCGGTAATCACCCCAAATCCAGCGACTCCAGCGGTTATTAATAAGGCATCGGAGATGGCACAAAACAGACAGAGAGCAAAAACGTGTTGTTTTTTAAGGCCTTGCTTAAGAATAAAAGCGTTTTGGGAGCCAATGGCGAATATTAGTGATAAACCTAGAGCGAAGCCAGATACATAATCCATGTAGTTATCTTAGAGTGAGTTATTAAAATAGAGAAATGGACAAGGCCATTGTTGAGAGTTCATTATAGAGTATATAAATTGTAGATGAGTTTTAGATGAGCTTTGAGTTACGCAGACTGATAATAAAAAAAGAAAGGATGGGTATATGACGCAAGCAACTGCAATAGTACTGATGTTTATATTATATGGGGTGCTACCTGCAGCGGGCATATATTTGGGTTATCGAGGCATAAAAAAACTGACTCAGCCCAAAATGCTACAGTACAAGGCCATGCCGCAATTGGGTTATATTCCAGAGAAGAGTTTGCCAGCAGAGGTAAAACAAAAGCTAGACAGCATCAATAATAAAGGTGAAAAGCTAAAAATGCTTTATGGGGATACCAACAATGACGGAGTTATTGATGACTCAGATGCCGTCACTGAGACTTATATCATGATTAAAAATGTGATGGATACTCATATTCCTGAAGCGGTTGCAGACTATCGCCGGTTGCATGACTTAGACAGCACCCCAAATAAAACCGTTGTTATTTCAGCTGAAAAAATCAGTACTGAGTCTAGCCGGGCGGATACCACCAAGATTAAGAACTCAGACATGACGGGTAAAGAAGCTCTATTAGAGGTGCTGAGTACAGTAGAGACTCAATTTGATGATTTGTTAGATGCCGCTTACCATCAAGATGGTCAGAAGCTGTTGGCAACCAATCGCTATTTGCAGCAGCGATTCGAAAAATAGACAGCCATGAGTGTCATGAAAGCCATGACTATAATATGAAAAAGATATAATCTAACAAGCAATATTAGATAAGAGGTAATTAAGATAAATGAGCGTTCTGATCGGTGCAGTAGGAGTAGCAGCGTTAGCAGCAGCAGGCTATGTGGGCCGTAAGGGGTGGCTGGCTTTTCATCGCGCGGTTGGTATCACTCCTGGCACGCTTAAATATGTTGAGCCTTCGCAGTTGCCGCCGCCGCCAATGTTGCAGCTGACCTTAGTCGATGATCAAATAAAAGGGTTGCCCCCCGCCATCGTAGAGCAGCTGTTACGGATTGATGGTAAGGCCGATATCTTGCAGCAGTGGCGCAATGAGGCAGTTCAGGCCGGTCAAACTCCGATAGTCTCTGAAGATGAGTTTATGGTAAGTAAGCTATTGCAGAGCCGTTTGCCAGAGCTGATTGAGAGTTATCAGCGTATTGCTCATCATGAGGAATTACTGCAGCAAGCGGCCAATAGAGCATCGACAACTGCCTATGCCAATAGGCAAGCTCACAGTGAAGAGCAAATTAGTGAAAATAAAGCCCAAGCACTAGGTTTACTGCTAGAAGTATTGATGAAAATTGAAACCAAGCTAGATGGCTTGCTCGAAGGTTGTCAAAGTGAAGCCTTGCAGCAGATGCAGGTAATGCAGCGCTATCTAGATCAGCGTTAACATTAGTCGGTGCTACAAACCAAAAAGCCCTTAGTGAATAACTAAGGGCTTTTGTTAATTTTGGCAAGGTCAGTTTAGAGGTTAATTAGCGCTTAGAGCCTCTGTTACCAGTGTTTCTACCGCGGGTATTGCTAGAGCTAGGGTTAGAGTTTCTACCGGCAGTATTGGCTCGGCCACTTCTAGAGCTGGTACGGATAGTACGGGCTTTCATTGGTTTTTTCTGGAAGCGCTCTTTTTTCTCTTTTGCTTTACCATGGACACCCATGTCTTCACGAGGGCGGATACCCACTAGATCAATCAGACGGTGAATTTCTTTACGATCTAATTCAATAAAGCGGCCAGTACGTAGCTCTTTTGGTAAATCTACCGAGCCATAGCTGGTACGCAGTAGACGGCTTACTTTCAGACCTTGAGATTCGATTAGACGGCGTACTTCACGGTTACGCCCTTCTTTTAGCTTAACGTGATACCATTTGTTGACACCTTCACCGCCGCCTTGTTTGATATCTTCAAACTTCGCTAGGCCATCTTCAAGCATCACCCCATCGGTTAAGTTCTTCATCATCTCAGGGGTTAACTCGCCCAATACACGTACTGCATATTCACGAACAATCTCATTCGAGGGGTGCATTAAGCGGTGTGCCAATTCACCATCGTTAGTGAATAATAATAGACCGGTAGAGTTAATATCTAGACGGCCTACCATGATCCAGCGATCATGGGTTAGCTTCGGTAAACGCTCAAATACTGTGGTGCGACCCTCAGGGTCATTGGCAGAACAAATCTCACCTTCTGGCTTATAGTAAGCCAAAACACGGCGGCGCTTTTCACGCTCTGATTTGTATTTGATTAAGCGGCCATCGACACGGATTTCATCGCCTAGCTCGACACGGTCACCAATGGTGGCAGGCTTCTGGTTGATAGAAACGCGACCTGCTTTGATTACTTCTTCCATTTGACGACGTGAGCCTAAGCCCATGCGGGCCAATGCTTTTTGTAGCTTTTCGGTACCAGCAGTACTAGTTTGAGTGGTTGAAGTGGCGAATTGATAGTCACCGTTATGATCGGTATAGACATCGCTTTCTGGGGTAGGGTTTGTTTGATTTGATTGAGGCATGTTATGCATCCTTGAATCGGTGAGTGGCTACATTTCACAATGTAGGAGGAGTTTGTAAAATTACGCAGGCTATTATACGCTAATTAACATAGATTATCGCTAAGCTGTGACAATTATCTTACCCAAGAGCAATACAATCCTAAATCTTAACTATTACTGGACTGTTAACTACTGCTTGAGCTGACCAATACATAAGTATTGGATAAAGCTATGCAGCTTACCTGCATCTGCCTGTAATAACTGGCTTTTTTCGGCCATTATCGTCTGCTTTAATTGTTGTTCAGTCGCAGGGTTATTTGAGTGAGCCTCTATTTTTTCACTAATTAAGCGGCTAGGGCTGTTTTGATATATTTGAATGTTAGCAAAGGTCGTTGTAAATTCATTCGGGTTTTGATAAACATTTGAATAGTAATTGGTTACAAAATCCACATTAATACCGTCCTTGCTGTCAAAGTCCTGACAAATACCCTTGTTTGACATAAATATAGCAGACTCGACAATACCTTTACCAAACTCATAAAACTTGATGTTTTTTGCTTGGCTTAGGTTCTGGTAAGTCTTGTTATTAATACGGTTAATAACTTGGTTGCTATCTAAATTAATTAAGCTGTATGATTTTTCGTTATCGTATCTAAGGATATCAATGTCTTGGTTGGACTGTGAGTGGTTAAAATAACCAATATTATCGTTCGGTTTAACTTGTGTACCTCTAGGCGTTGCTCGC
>JAHHUJ010000004.1 GCA_020024075.1 Psychrobacter sp. | reverse complement strand
GCTTGGTATATGGTTGTTTACTAAGCTACTAAAATAAAAGCACTAATAAAAGTACTAATAAAAGTACTAATTCATAAGATTTACTAGGCAAAAAGCTAGGCAATAAGCCTAGCTTTTTTATTATAAAGTAAGACTTTTTAGGGCTGTAAGTAAGCTACAAGAACTCTACTTCGGCCCCTTCCTCAATAGTGCCATATAGTCCAAGCGCATCCCAGTTGGTCAAGCGTACGCAGCCTGATGAGTTTTGACGGCTGATTTTCTCTGGATAGGGTGAGCCATGAATGCCATAGCTAGGCTTGTTAATTCCAATCCAAACGCTGCCCACTGGGTTGTTCGGGCCTGGCGGCAACACACTATCTTCATTGCTAAAGTCCCTGTTATAAGTCGGATCCTTGATACGACTTAGGACCTTATACTCCCCTTCTGGTGAAGGCTTATAGACGCTTCCCATAGTGGTGGGATAGCTGGCTACCAGCTCATCTGCATCATTGTAAGCATACAGTAAGTTTTTGGCTTTAACGGCCACCACTCTATGTACTTCTTGCTCGTTGGGCTGATAAGGGTTGTACACCACAATAGTGTTGCCCTCTTCAAGCGGGGTCTCAGGATTTAGCCTCAATAGAAGACCTTGACTCATATGGAACTTCTCGGCTAAAGCTTCGAGGATGCTGGTGAACTGCTGTCCTTTGGGATGTGAAATTAAAGTCACATCTTCCTTGGTTAGGTCATAATTAACCAATACGGGCTGAGAGGCAATCATTTCATTTTCAGTTAACTTAGCCCAAGTCTCTGGGCTCATTTGACCATCAGCTTCAAGTCCGTATCTTTCTTGAAATACTTGCAAAGCCTTAATCACATTGCCCCCAAAGCGGCCATCGACAGCGCCCACAGAGTGATGATTGTAATTTAGTAAGCCTTGGATTTTGATGATTAAATTCTCATCTAATATGGCATCAGGCGTCCACTGCGCGGTATTTACCTGCTGTGCTTTTTCAGGCAGAGCCTCTAGACTATAAGGCAACTCTTGGAAAGCCTTGGCCAGACGCAGCTGTGATGGGGTATCACCAATAAATTGCTGACTAACATTTGTCCTAAGTTGTTTAACAGGTTCGGCTGGCTGTTGCCTCGCGGATTCAAGAGAATCTTCAGGAGTTAATGCCTCCAAAATATCTTCTTTCAGCTGCTCAGAAGAATCTGCTTTAATTTCAGGAGTTTCACTGTTGGAAGACGAGCAACCACTTAATGCCACTGAAGCCATTAGGGCTGAAATGATTAAAATACGGTTTGGCAAAGACTTATGCAGCGGTTGCCGCTTTAAATAAGAGGACACCAAAAACATTACTGTACTCACTTCAAAGGTTATAAGGGAATCAGTTATTTACTAAGTTGGGTAAGTGGCAGAGTAAATAATTACTCTGCAACCTCAATGTCACTTACATTCTGGAAACCGCGGGGGAGTTGACTGCCTCGATTGCCACGCTTACCTGTGTAGTTGGCCAAGTCCATCGGCTTTAGGGTTACATGACGTTTACCCGCTGTGATGATTAGGCTGTCTTCATGATGCAGAGGCGTAACGGCGATAACTTCTTCCCCTGACTTTAGATTAATCAGCTTGTTGCCTTTACCGCGTTGTTGTTCAGGCAATTCATCTATAGCAAATATCAATAAGTAACCTGCGGATGTCACCACAGCAATTTGGTCTTGTGCCAATGTTTCACGCGGCTCATCTTCAGCGCTATCAGACTTAACATCGATATAAGCTACTTTTAGAAGCTTGGCATCCTCGTCGAAATTAATGACATTTTTACCGGCTTTTTGATTGGTTTCTAAATTGCCTAAGGTATTAATAAAGCCATAGCCTTGTGAGCTGGCCAATATAATACGCTGCTGCTCATCACCAGCTAAAAGCTGCTCAAAGCTGGCTCCGGCCGCAGGCTTTAATACACTGGTTAAGGGATCGCCTTGGCCTCTAGCGGAGGCCAGTGTGTGGGCATCAATACTATAGCTGCGACCGGTATTGTCCAAGATGTGGATTTTTTCATTGGATTTACTGCGTACATGAGCCTGATAGCTGTCACCAGAGCGGTAGCTCATGCCTGCTGCATCTACATCATGACCTTTGGCCGCTCGAATCCAACCGGCTTTTGACAAAATAGCGGTGATGGGTTCGCTAGGCACAAGGTCTGACTCTTTTAAGGCAGTGGCTTCTTCACGTTCTACTACTGGCGACATACGGTTGTTGCCATGCTCCTTCATGTCAGCCTCTAACTCTTCAATCATTAGGTTAGTAAGGCTTTCAGGGTTGTCCAGTAGTTCTTGAATAGTGGCTCGTTCGGCTTCAAGCTCGTCTTTTTCGGTGCGAAGCTCAATCTCTTGTAGACGGGCTAACTGACGTAGGCGAATGTCCAAAATAGCATTGGCCTGAATTTCGCTTAAGTCATAGCGGGTCATCAGCTCCATTTTTGGGTCGTCTTCTTCGCGAATAATGCGAATGACTTCATCAATATGCAGATAAGCAATCAATAGGCCGGCTAGAATGTGCAAGCGTTTATCGATTTTGTCCAAGCGGAACAGTAGGCGGCGGGTGACCACTTGGCGGCGGCTAACCAGCCACTCCTCCAAGATTCCCTTTAGATTTTTGACCTGAGGTTTGCCATCTAGGCCAATCATATTCATATTGACACGATAGCTGGTCTCAAGATCGGTGCTGGCAAATAAGTGGCTCATGACTCGATCTACATCAACCCTTGTAGAACGTAGCTCTAGTACGATACGGCAGTCATTCTCATGGTCTGATTCATCATGGATATCTACCACCCAAGGCAGCTTCTTTTCTACCATTAGTTTGGCAATTTGCTCTTGGATCTTGTTGCCTGAAACTTGATACGGTAGGGCATCGATGATGACTAAGTTTTTTTCTTGTTTATCGACATGATAAACCGCACGCATCTTATAGCTGCCCCGTCCTGACTCATACATTGCCTGTAAGTCTTTTTTTGGGGTGATGATTTCGGCATAAGTTGGTAAATCAGGCGCAGGGATAGATTGGGTTAATTGTTTAACCGATAATTCTGGATTCTTAAGCAAACGCACTGCTGCTCGAACCACCTCATTTAAGTTATGCGGAGGGATATCGGTGGCCATACCCACAGCAATACCTGTGGTGCCATTTAACAAAATATTGGGTAAGCGAGCAGGTAGGGTAACCGGCTCTTGCATCGAGCCATCAAAGTTATCTTGCCAGTCGACGGTGCCTTGCCCCAATTCTGCCAGTAAGGTATTGGCATAAGCGGACATTTTGGCTTCGGTATAACGCATCGCCGCAAAGGACTTAGGGTCATCTGGGCTACCCCAGTTGCCTTGGCCGGTGATCAAAGGATAGCGATAGCTAAAAGGCTGCGCCATCAAAACCATGGCTTCATAACAAGCGGTATCACCATGAGGGTGGTATTTACCCAAGACATCACCGACGGTACGAGCGGATTTCTTCGGCTTGGTGGTTGATTTTAGTCCCAGCTCGCTCATGGCATAAATAATACGGCGCTGTACCGGCTTTAAACCATCGGCAATATGAGGCAAGGCTCTATCCATGATCACGTACATGGCATAGTTCAGATAAGCTTGTTCTGTGAACTCTGCTACAGAGCGAGTGTCCATCGCTTCATTAGGGATGACTGCTGATGAGGGTGGTATATTTGAAATATCAGACATAATCAGTAATTTTGCCTTGTTTTATCTAAAAAATTTGGGGGTGGGTGTCTGTAAAATAAAAGGTGTTTTTAGTTTAAAGTATTTTTTAAGGTATTTTAAAATATAAAGAAGTCTTTATAGTATCGCTGTATGTGGGTATTATAGCAGTAGCGGTAAGCTATCCACTATATAGTTAGCTTATCGTATAGGATTTCAACTGAATTAAAAAGACAATGTCAATTCTATGCGTCAACTGATGACGTTAAGTTTACTAGATTAAATAATTCAGCCTGTCATGTTTATTTTTGAGTTTTATAAACATATTAGTTGTCATATAGAAGTTAAATAGTGTATTTTAGATACAAAAATATCACCAGTAGCTATTTTGTTGTTATTACACAATAAATGTTATTACACAATAAATTATGCTAATGAATTAGGAAGTTTAAGTAAGATTTTAGGAGCTTTACAGATTATGGACAATCAAACCACTCAATTTCGCCGCAACGACAGACCTTGGTTAAAAACTTACGAAAAGTTTGGCATGCAATATGATATTGAAATGCCACCAGCCAATACCTCTTTAATTGAAATCTTTGAAGAAAGCTTTGTTAAGCACAAAGGCAGAATATCCTTTGTCTGTATGAATCAAGAGCTATCCTTTGATGACTTAGATACCTACAGTAAAAACATCGGCGCTTATTTACAGTCACTGGGCCTAAAAAAAGGCGATAAAGTGGCGGTAATGATGCCCAATATTCTACAATCTCCAGTTTGTATCCTAGGCGTTATTCGCGCCGGTTTTGTTTTGGTGAACGTCAACCCCTTATATACCACTCATGAGCTTGAGCATCAGCTACAAGATTCAGAAAGTAAAGCGCTTATTCTACTAGAAAACTTTGCCAAAACTTATGCTGATATTGCCAGCAAAACCGTTGATCATGTGGTCGTTACGTCTATGGGCGACCTAATGAGTCCGGTAAAAGGCTTCATTGTTAATACGGTAGTCCGCCATGTGAAGAAGATGGTACCTGCTTACAATATACCAGGCAGTGTTAGTTTCAAAAAAGCCATGAAAATTGGCGCTAGTAAAAAATATCAACGTCCTACGGATCTTGGTTTAGAGGATGTGGCGGTACTTCAATATACCGGCGGTACTACAGGGGTCGCTAAAGGGGCAATGTTAACTCATGGCAACTTAATTGCTAACCTTATTCAAGCCGATACTTATATTGGTGATGCTTTTGATAAGTATGAGGAACTAGGTGAGCAGCCGGTTATTATGACCGCTTTACCTCTGTATCATATTTTCTCATTTACGGTTTGCTGTATGTACGGGCTGCGCAAAGGAGGCATTAACTCACTGGTGCCCAACCCACGTGATGGTAAAAGCTTACTGAAAGCGTATAAAGATTATCCGCCAGCTTTCTTCCCAGCAGTTAACACCTTGTTTAACGGCTTAATTAATAGTGAACATTTCCGAGTACTAGACCATAGTAAGCTTGAGATGTCTATGGGTGGTGGTATGGCTGTGTTAACAGATACTGCTGAGAAGTGGAAAAAAGGCACTGGCAACGTTATCGTTCAAGGTTATGGTTTATCAGAAACGTCTCCGGTTGCTTCAGCCAATCCTATGGGTTTAGATGAATTCCCTGGTAATATTGGGGTGCCATTCCCAGCGACAGATATGGCCATTCTTGATGAGGAAGGCAATGAAGTTGCGATTGGCGAGCGCGGTGAAATTTGTGTTCGCGGTCCACAGGTTATGAAGGGCTATTGGAAACGTGAAGATGCCACGGCTGAAGTTATGACCCCAGATGGTTACTTCCGTACCGGTGATATCGGGGTGATGGATGAAGAGGGCTACTTCAAGATTGTTGACCGCAAAAAAGACATGATTATCGTCTCAGGCTTTAACGTGTATCCAAATGAAGTAGAAGATGTGATGTCAAGCCATCCAAAAATCCTAGAGTGTGGGGTTATTGGTATTGAGAGTGAAAAAAGCGGTGAAGTACCGAAGATTTTCATCGTGGCTAGTGACCCAAGCTTAACTGAACAAGAAGTTCTAGCTTACGCCAAAGAAAACTTAACCGGCTATAAGCGTCCTCGTTTTGTAGAATTCGTAGATGAATTGCCAAAATCAAACGTAGGTAAAATTTTGCGTAAGGATTTACGCAAAATAGAAGCTGCTAACAATAAAATAGAAGCTACTAACAATAAAGCTTAGGTTGTATCGGGTCTAGATGGTATAGAATTTAGGTATAGAGAAAAGCTTGGTTTTAGAGATTGTGTACACAAGGCTGGCTTGGTTATAAAGCCAGTTAAAATAAGCTACTTTAAGTTTAAGTGGTTACCGAGTACAATAAAAACTCAAAAGGATTAATTCAAAAGGATACGAGCATTTAGTGGCGTATCCTTTTTTTCTTTAAAAAAAGAGAATGCTTGTTTTTTTATAGATTTTAACCGTATTAGGTAGGCAGTTTTATTTTTTTAGGGCTATAAAATGGCCCAATGCCTTACTGAAAAATGCCTTACTGAAAGTTATAAAAAAGCTTTATAACACACTATCATTAATGTATTTTTTGCAAAAAAACAACTTCATAACCTATTATTTGATGAAGCACTATGCTTAATAATGCATTTTTACTCCCTTAAAATAATTCTACAGGTAATTACATGACAACAGCTTCTAATGATACCAATCAGACCTCTTCAAGTGAATTTCATGGCACTTTTCCAACCTATATCAATGTCCCTAGTGATCGTCCTTGGCTAGAATCTTATGAGCGTTATGGGTTAGCTTCTTCGATTGAAAAGCCTGCTGATGACACCTCTTTATTAGAAGTATTCGAGCGTAATTTCGCTCGTTATGGCAATCGTGATGCCTACGGTTGTATGGGGGCTAACTTAACCTACCGTGAACTAGACAACCGTAGCCGTCAAATTGCTGCCTATCTTCAGTCTTTAGGACTTAAAGTGGGTGATAAAGTAGCGGTGATGATGCCGAACGTATTGCAATATCCAGTAGTGGCTTTAGGGATACTGCGTGCGGGTATGATTCTGGTTAACGTCAACCCTCTTTACACCAGTCGTGAGCTTGAGCATCAACTTAAAGACAGTGGTGCTAAAGCCATCTTTATTATTGAAAACTTCGCCAAAACTTTTGAAAAGGTGAAAGACAAAGGTGACGTAAATCATGTAGTTGTATGTAGCATAGGCGATATGTTAGGTACGATAAAAGGCCTAGTGGTTAACACTGTGGTACGCCATATCAAAAAAATAGTACCAAAATACTCTCTGCCAAACAGTATTAGCTTCAAAAAAGCGTTAGAGTCAGTATCTGCCCATCAATATCAGCGTCCTACACTGGACCAAAGTTATGTGGCTTTATTGCAATACACTGGCGGTACTACGGGTGTTGCGAAAGGGGCGATGTTGACTCATGGTAACCTTATTGCCAATATGCTACAGATTGATACGGTTATGAGAGCTGCTTTTGGAGATTCTAGTAGCGGTGAAGTACTGTTGGCTGCCCTACCTTTATATCATGTGTTCTCATTTATGGTATGTGGTATGTACTCTATGCATGAGGGCTGTACCGCATTATTAATTCCTAACCCACGTGATTTGGATGGCTTGGTAAAAGAGATTGATAAGTACAAGCCAGCTTATATCCCTTCAGTAAATACCTTATTTAATGGTTTGGTTCATAATGAGAAGTTCAAGAAATTAGATTTCTCTAATTTGAAAGCCTCTATTGGTGGCGGTATGTCTGTATTACCAAGCGTTGCTAAAGCTTGGCATGAGTTGACTGGACTACCTATTGTGGAAGGTTATGGCTTATCTGAAACCTCGCCTGTGGTTAGCTTTAACCCTATGAATATCTCTGAATTTACTGCCAAGATTGGGGTGCCTGCTCCTGGCACTGATATCATCTTAATTGATGATGAGGGTAACGAGATGCCGATTGGGGAGCGTGGTGAGATTTGTGTTAAAGGCCCTCAGGTAATGGTCGGTTATCACAATCGTCCTGAAGATACCAAAGCAGCCTTCACTGAAAACGGCTACTTCAAAACAGGCGATATTGGTATCTTAGATGAAAAAGGCTTTATCAAAATCGTCGATCGCAAAAAAGACATGATTTTGGTCTCTGGTTTTAACGTGTATCCAAACGAGATTGAAGAGGCCATGGCAGAGCATCCTGCTGTTTTAGAAGTAGGTGCTATTGGTGTTCCTAGTGATAAGCGCGGTGAAGATCCAAAAATCTTTGTGGTGAAAAAGCCTGGTATGGATGTGACCGAAAAAGAGCTGCTTGAGTTTGGTAAAAAGCAGTTAACTGGTTATAAGCGTCCTCGTATTGTGCAGTTCGTCGATGAGTTACCAAAATCAAACGTGGGAAAAATCCTACGTAAAGAGCTACGTAAAATGGAAGGTTTGGAGTAACTAATAGCGATGACTAACGCTTGCTATTGGTTAGTCATCAAGTTACGATGACCAAACTTAGTTGGGGTAATGAAGCAAAAAGCTTTTTTGCCCCAGTCAAAACTCTATTAGCTGTGGTTCTATTCATTTATGTTTTAGTAATTTATTAAGTAAAGAGCCACACCAATCAAAGACAAAGGATATAACTTAGCGATGCGTATAGATAACCGCCAGCTGGATCAACTGCGTACAGTAACTTTTGAACGTAATTATACCAAACACGCCGAAGGGTCAGTTTTGGTGTGTTTTGGGGACACCAAAGTATTGTGTACAGCGAGTGTTGAAGCGGGCGTGCCTCGTTGGTTGAAAGGCAAAGGTCAAGGCTGGGTGACTGCAGAATATGGCATGCTACCTCGAGCCACTAATACTCGCAATCAGCGAGAAGCCGCGCGTGGCAAGCAATCAGGTCGTACCCAAGAAATCCAACGTTTGATTGGTCGTAGCTTACGAGCAATGGTGGATTTAAATAAGCTGGGCGAAAACACCATTTACTTAGACTGTGATGTGTTACAAGCAGATGGTGGGACTCGTACCGCCAGTATTACCGGTGCAGCCATTGCACTTATCGATGCGCTAGAGGTATTGCAGCAGAAGAAAAAACTGAAAGAAGATCCTTTAGTAGGTTTAGTAGCTGCGGTGTCTGTCGGGGTAAAAAACGGCGAAATTCTGCTAGACTTAAACTATGAAGAAGATTCAAGCTGTGATACCGACTTGAATGTGGTAATGACCCAAAAAGGGGAGTTTATCGAGATTCAGGGTACAGCAGAAGAAAAACCTTTCACTCGTGCTGAAGCGGATAAAATGCTAGCGATGGCCGAAAAAGGCATTGCAGAATTAGTTAAGTTACAACAAACGGCGCTAGGCTGGTAAACAAGTATTAGCCGATGATTCGCTCAGTCAGCCAATAGGACACAACAAATTATGCTGCAGGTTACGGATAATGGTGCCAACATAACTTTGTCAGGCAAAGCACGCGGTCAAGGAGACGGCGTGTTTTGGTTTGCAGTGGCTTTATTGGCCGGCGCTTTGGGCGTAGCAATAGCCATGAGCTTATTGCCTGAGCGTCTAGCAATAGGCGCTTTGGCTTTATTAGTTATTGGCAGTTATATGTTTAATAGACTGCGTAACCACCAAAAAGACAACCAGAATCATATTACCTCGGGTCTACTCAAAGTACAGTCAGGCCACTTCGTGCACAATCACTTTGGTAAAACCCAGCATATTACTGTGGCTTCCAATGATACTATTGAAGTTGTGGGTACGGTCTTAACCATTACCACAGTCGATGGGATTACCAAGTGTCAAGTCTCTGGCTTTGATAGCCCAAAAGAGGCTCAGGTCATGCAAGCTATCCTTCAAGGTCAAAAGTTTGGCAAGCGTAATGCCAATATTAAGATGCAGTCGTCTTAGATTTTTGCCTTCCATTCCCAGTTTTTCATAATTTCATTTCCTTTTTATTTCCTTTTCATTTCTTTTTAACTTCCTTTTTATTGCCTTTTTTTTCTTATCTGTTTTGTTGCAACGTTGTCCTCAATTTGCCTATTCTAGGGGCTGCTAATCTGTACAATAATACTTGAGTTAGTGTCGTAATTTGGTTTATATTGAGGGTATTAACCATTAGGCAGGTGTTAACTATTAGGTATTAACTGTTAGTTATCTCCCTAAAATAGCGGCTGGATATTAAGGAGGGTCACAGGGATGTGTCCGTTTTCAACATGATTTTTAATATGAGAAAAAAAGCCCAGTTTTCCAATGCTAAAGACCGCATAGGCACTCAGTGTCCTTACAGCTTAAAGCTGATAGCTACTAAGAGCTTGCCTGTAATTACTGCTGTGTTGTTTGCACTGCTGCCAAGCTCACTGCTACACGCTGATGATTTGGCCGATCTTATTCGCCAAAAGAGCCAGAATTTCCCTCAATCCAGTTCTATGGGAGGTTATGGTGCTGCTCCTATTTTTGGCTTACCGGCAACAGCAAGTTTTTATCAAAACTATGCCTCCGCTCCCAACATTCAAGCAGAGCATATAGACACGCTGTACCGAGCGGAGCAAAGCTCAGTGGGAGCCAGTCAACAGGTGCTACGTACCGTACGCCAAATGGCACTAGATAATAAGGAGATTATCAAAGGCTCTTGTTGGGATTATTTGAATGCTGCTTTTAATAGAGCAGGGGTGAAGAAGGATACGATATTTAAAGGTGAGTATCCGTACGGTCCTTTTATTGATACCAATGAAATACGGCCCGGGGATTGGCTGTATTATATCAATCATGGCTACAATGATATTGAGCACAGTGGCCTGTTTGTGGGGTGGCTTAATCGTGAGAATAATGAGGCTTTGATCTTGAGTTATGCAGGTGAAAGCCGCAATGAGCCAGCCCGTTATAAGGTATACGATGTCTCGCATACCTATAACGTGATGCGCCCAAGCTTATAGGCTTAATACAAGTTTATGAGCTTAACGCTTAATAAGGGTGTCTGACTGAGTCTAAAAAGGTTTGACGATGACCAAGGCCACAACCAACACTAAGATTAGCGCAGGTATCTCATTGAACCAGCGCCAGAAGACATGGCTTTTGTAGTTTGGGTCTTCAACCAGCTTGTTACGATAGATGCCGCACAGACCATGATAAGCGGATAATAAAACCACTAGCAGTAATTTAACGTGCAGCCAGCCCTGAGCTTTGTATACCTCCCAGCCCAAGACCAACATCCATAATCCAAAGATCCAGGTGGCAATCATTGAGGGAGTCATAATCCCTCGAAAAAGCTTACGCTCCATGATGATAAAGCGGTCCTGACTTACTTTATCCTCACTCATGGCGTGGTAAACAAACAATCTGGGTAAATAGAATATAGCCGCGAACCAACATACCATAGAGATGACGTGGGCTGCTTTTATCCAGTTAAAATAATCTACCATAGTTATTATTCCAGTTAAGTTGCTGATTTCGTTATGGATATGAGTTTAATTATAAGGTGTTTCAAACGTTACACGTTGTTTTTCTAAACATGGCTCTTTTGGCCACTTACAGCATCTACAACCGTTAAAGCAGGTTTTGGCGACATCGGCTTAAGCCCCAATTGATTCATAAGTCTATCATCGTTAGATTGACTGGCGTTACCTGTCGTCAATAGCTTATCTCCATAAAAGAAGGAGTTAGCACCGGCCATAAAGGCTAAGGCTTGCTCTGCATCAGACAAACTTTCACGTCCAGCCGACAGACGTACATAGCTGCTTGGGCAACAAATCCGAGTCACAGCAATGGTGCGAATCCACTCTAGTACCGGTAATTGCCCCTCACTGAGTACTTTGTCACCCAAAGGAGTGCCCTTAATAGGCACCAACAGATTGACAGGGATGGACTCTGGTGGCAGCGGCATACTGGCCAATTGGTGTACCCAGTCAATGCGGTCCTCTCGGCTCTCACCCATGCCGACAATACTACCACTACAGACATTAATGCCAGAGCGGCGCACATGGTCAATAGTCTGTAGGCGCTCATCATAGCTACGGGTAGTCACCACTTCATCATAATAGCGACGCGAGGTGTCTAAGTTGTGATTATAATAATCAAGTCCAGCCTCTGCCAGTTGCTTCGATTGCTCAGCATTTAGCATACCCAAGGTCATACAAGTCTCTAGCCCTAAAGCCTTAACCTCTTTTATTAAGGTAGCAATATAAGGCATATCCTTGTCACTAGGATGCTTCCACGCAGCGCCCATACAAAAACGAGACGAGCCTGAAGCCTTTGCTTGTTTGGCGGCCGCTATTACTTTCTCAATTTGTAATAGCTTCTCTGCTTCTAGCCCGGTTTTGTCTCGATAATGACCAGATTGAGAACAATAGCCACAGTCTTCTGGGCAGTTACCAGTCTTAATAGATAATAAAGTGCTAATTTGGACTTCATTGGCATTAAAATGCTGACGATGGACGTTTTGTGCCTGTAATAGCAAGTCCATAAAGGGCATCTCAAACAGCGATTCAATGTACTCTCGGCTGATTTCATTCGAGGCCGGATGGTCAGTTGTGGCTGTTGTTCTTTTATGGCCCTCGCCGTAGGTGTTAGTACTAGGGTGAACCAAGGTGTTCATGTGACAATCCTTTGTAAACTAGCAGCTTAAGGGTGTTTAGCCAACTTAATTAGCTGTATTACTCTTCAGGCCACTTTTTTATTGGTTTGAATTTTATGATTGGGTTGATTGTATCATTTTTGAATAACAAAAATGCCTAAGTAGCATAAACCACTTAGGCATTGAGTAACAGTTTGACGGTTTTTAATTCACTTCAATAAAGCAAATGATAGTCCTAAAATGATAGCCTCAAAATAAAATCAAGGGTAACCTGTCTTACTTAGAGAGTTTTTGTTTTGCTAAATTGATGGCTTGTGAGGCTAAGTCTTGTGCTTTTTCGGTTAGTGGACGAGCTTTTTCTAACAGAGGCTTAAGCTCTTCTGGCACTGCTGGAATGATGTGCTTGGCCAGTTGGTTAAACCACATTAACAGACTGTAATCACCTTCCATTTTAAGATCTTTGTCTTGAATGGCCGTCATAAAAGCGGCTACATCACCACCTGTTAATAACTTAACGCCAGTCATTGAGTCTTTGAAGTCGATACGCAGGCTTGGCTCATTTGCTTTACCAGCATATTGCTGGAAAGTACCGTCATCAAAGACGTAGTAGCGGGCAATACCATCAGCTTCACTGCCAATCTCGATCGATACTTTGCGGTCCTCTAAGATTTGTTGAATGTTTGGGTCATCACTTTTGGCCAACATTGATAAACGGTAGCCAACCACTGCCAATAAAGCGTCTAACGGATTGGCTTTGATATTTAATACAGGCACAGTAAACATAATTGAGTCCAGATAAAAGGAGGGGTATTAGGGAGGTAGCTTATAAAGCCACAATATAAAGATATCTCTATTGTAGTCTATCTTATTGTCAATTTATATGGTCAGTTGTAAGCGTTTTGCAAGTCTAGGTAAGCTATTTTGGTGCTAAGTTGCTGTCTTAAAAGTGCCATTTTGAAAGCACTAAGTTAAAAGCACTAGGTTAAAAACAATAACGCCTCATTAACTTAATGAGGCGTTATCAATGCATTAGATTAGTTACAGATTATGAAAATTTATCAGGTTTTGACTGTTTGTTATTAACTAAATTAGTGAGTTGAACTCTTTAGTGTTGGCTTGAGTTAGTTGGTATAGGTTAGTAAATCTAAGTTAATTGCGAAAGCGAGGTTTGTAGTTGTTATAAATAGGGGTATGTTCAATATACTTATCTTTTGGCGTGCGTGCTTTAACGGCTGTCGAAAGTGGCGCGGCACGGCGGCTTAAAGACTCAACCCCAGTTTTTTGAGTTTCCATTGTGGCGACAAATTGTCTATAGCGATAGCCTAAATATGAGCCTGCTACTGCGATACTAAGTAGGACAGCTGTTAGATAGCCATAACCACTGCTCATTGAAGTGACATTAACCACGATAGACTGGATGCCCTCGATTAATACCCAATAACCCATACCGCCAAGTAAATAACCCAACAGATAACGACGACCAGATAGGTAAGTGGTTAATATGCCTACAGCGAGAAGCATATAACCTAGAGTAGACCAATTAAAAGTGCCAGATAGCCCAGGTGTGCTGGTAGCTATAGTGGTAAAAGTTGTCATGTAATTTGCCTCATGAACGGTCAACAGGTACAACACAAAAGCTGTGTGTAAGAAGTCGAATGTTGCGATTGGTTAATAGTTATTATGCCGATGTTTTTTTAAAATACAAAGAATATCTGGAGAACTTGCGACAATCACTGTCGTTTAGTTTTGGCAAAAATTTGACACTGGCGTCTAGGCTAGAGAGAGCTTAATGCTCACAAAAAAAAGATAAAAAAAGAAAAATAATTTATTTTGTAAAAATTTTTCATGGCAGCCCAACAAGCTAACTTTTTTGCAAAATATTGCGGTTAGAACACCAATTCAAAAAATAGCAAATAAAAAAGTCAGACTCTATAGCCACCTAATGTGGGTATAGAGTCTGACTTTATATGACCTATAATGCCGCTTAAGACTATATAGCTAATACCATGAGCGGTTCGCTAAGCCTAGTATTAGCAATGTATTTAGTAAGATAGACAGAGATGTTATTTAGAGGTATTGACAGCTTATAGGAGGTCTTGAGCAGCATAACCTAAGACATATAACACGCCTTCAAGTCCTGTTGCATTGATAGCGGCATCTGCACGAGCCCGCACAATGGGTTTGGCGTGATAAGCCACGCCTAAATCTGCAAGGGCCATCATAGGTAGGTCATTGGCCCCATCACCGACACAAATAACTTGAGCCGTACTGATATTCATACGTTCTGCTACTTGCTTTACCAAAGCAGCCTTACGCTCACCATTAACGATAGGCAAGTTCACATTACCGGTAACAACTCCTTCTTCAATATCTAAGTCATTAGCATGTACCTCATCGATACCAAGCTCTTTAGCAATACGTTCAGCGAAATAAGTAAAGCCACCAGAGACCAAGACAGTGTGATAGTCCAAGGACTTCAACGTAGCAATAAGGGTACGAGCCCCAGCAGATAGGGTTAGCTGCTGTTGGATTTCATCTAAAGCATCGGTGGACAGACCTTCTAGTAGAGCCACTCGCTCACTAAAGGAGGTATCAAAGTCTATCTCACCACGCATCGCAGACTCAGTAATCTCACTGACTTGATCGCCGATGTTGGCGTGCTTTGCCAACTCCACAATCACCTCTTGTTCAATTAAGGTAGAGTCCATGTCAAATACAGCGACACGGTGCGGGCGTAACATTTTTGCCAAAGACACAATATGACAGTCAATGGCCGCATCACCACCTAGATTGTGGGTGATAGGTAAGGTTTCGATAAATTGACGTAAGTGTGCAGTAATGCCATCGTCAAGCAGGCGAGCCGCCGCTGCTTTTTTGCCGGGCTGCATGGTAGCCGTGTCTGTTGGCATTAGGATATAACGGTAGGTAAGTACAGGAGTTAAGCGGTCTCTACCGGTACTGTCTTGTAGTGTGTCAGTACTACGCACTACTTTAATGATTTGCCATAATGGATTTTGGGCTGCCCAGTCGGCGATATGAGCTTCAAAAGCTGCCTTTTTGTCCTCTCCAGATTCTACCGGTAATAAAGCCTGCTTTTGTACCACAACTGACAGAGCAAATACGGGAAGCTCTTCTAACTGCTCAATAAGGCTCAACGAGATTTTACCGTTTTCTTTGGTCTTCTCTGCAAAATCTACATCGTCAAAGCGTAAGTGGTTGGGCAATAAGTCGTTGGCTTTTTGTAAGGCGCTAATCCAAGCTTTTAGGTGCGCAGTCATGCCTGATCCAAAGCGAGCAAAGTTTGCAGTGGTATTGCTCAAGGATGCAGAGGTGTCTTGAGAGGCCAAAATCGCATTATTTTGGTGGTTAGTTGTAGTATTTTTTGTCATGGTGAGCTAAGCCCCTTGTAAGCGTAAGCAAGATTAGGAATAATAGAGCGTGCCCAAGACGGGACACCCCTACCTACTAACAAAAGTTTAGCATAACATGACCTATTTAGCGCCACGGCAAGGCTTGTTTGCCATAATTATTCTTATCAGCTTTTTTATACAGACCACATTGTTGTTAATTAGCACCAATCAGCAGCTTGATGAGCTTAAAATGCAAACCGGCGAAAGAATGCTTGTTCAACTAATTGACGAAGTAAAGCTGCCTTTATTGAGTAAAGATAAAGTGAGTTTAAGTGTTTTGACAGGACGATATACCAGTGAAAACACCGTTGCCAGTTTGACAGTAAAAGACATTGATGATCAGGTACTGGTCCAAACCGGACAAGCTCAGCTTTTAGATGGCAAGAGCATCAGTCGCCAAGTCATTATGGGTGATACCGTTATCGGAACGGTGAATATGACTTTACGCGATACGGGTAATGGTGAGATTATTGCCTCACAGTGGATATTTATCTTGGGGTCGTTTATTACCCATCTGCTGATTTGGCTATTATATGGTTATGTGGCGCGTCCTACGCGTGAGCAGTTGGCAGCGCTTAGTCGTGATGTACAAGATTACTTAATCACGCAAAACCAAGGGACGGGCCGAGTAGGTATGCAACGTCAATACTCTGAGCCATCAGCAGAGACTCATTCTGGAGATGGATTAAGTATCCATAAAGCACTGGGGAATTATATTAAGACTCAGCAAGAGGGGATTGACGACGGTGATCAGGAGGCTGAATCTTCAGCACACTCCGTTTTAGACACTACAGATGATTCTCAGCGAGACATTTTAACTAAAATAGATGATAATGCCGCTGACAACACAGAGGCTGAAGCAGAAGATACTGCCAAATCTGATAAAAAAGCTACAGCTACAGAAGCCAAGCCGCAATCTTTAGCGGCTAATAGGCCCATTGAAGTGGCCACGGTAAAAATTCGCTTTTATGACCCTAACTCCTTATTAAGTGCGTTAGCGTTTGAAAAGTCAGAGCCTTATTTTGCGCTGTGTACTCAGTTATTACAGCGTACGATTGATGAGGTATTGAAACAGCCGATTTTATTTGGTATTAAGCTAAATAATAAACCGGTGTTTGATGAAAATGGCGCAACGGTTGAATTTTTGGCAACCACTAGCCATAGTAAGGCAGGACTAGCGGCAATTATGTTGGCCAAAGCCTATGTCATGCTCAATGAAGTCACTTATATCAAGCATCGTGAATTACAGCGTTTTGCTTTACAGGTGGTCGCTGGGGTAAGTGACCAAGCTACCAGTGAAAAGATGGCGCAGTTGTTAGTTAACAATGCAAAAGCGGGGGATATCCTTGCTTTACTACCGGTAGATGGGATCAAACAATTACGTGGTTATATCCAGTTGAATAGTTTAAAAAACCCAACTACGGTTTATGAGCGTGATTGTGCTTCATTAGAAGGAGTGAGCGACTCCATGATGCAGCGTTTGATCGAGGTTCGTGATGCGGTGTTACTTTCTGCTTTAAATTAAACTTTCTGCTTTAAATTAAATTTGCTTTTGCCTATTAACTAAATGGGCTAACTTAATTAAACTAGCGCTTTTATAAATATAGGTACAATTTGTTGGTAATTGCTAAATATTATCAACAAGTAATCAGTGAAAAGTAACCCAGTAAATTTACTAGGTCAGATTAGCTAGGTCGGATCAGACCATTAACATAAGAGGATGATGAAATGAGTGATAATGATCTTGATGATTTCGATGATGACAACTTTGAAGATGATGATGATGCAAAAAAAGTGGACGAAGCTGAAGCGGAAGCAGCACGCTTAACCAGTTTAGAAAAACGTCGTCTAATCGATAATATGTTAGAAGAAAAGCGCTTGGCTCGTGAGCTAAGAGATGGTTTTGATGATGATTTTGACGACTTCGATGACGAAGACTTTGATGATGAAGACTTCGATGACGAAGCTGAAGATGATTAATATAAGCGGTTAGCCCCACGCTGACCGCTGCCTTTTTTTACCTACTAAGTTTTTTACCTAGCTTAGTGGGAGGATAAATACATCTACCGTTCATTCACACCACTCTTTATTGCCACATCTGGCGGTTACTAGCGCCAACTGTTATTAGCGCCAAAAAAAACATCCCACAATCTTTCCAAATTACAAATAAAACGAGAATACTATGACTTTAGAAGAGTTACAAAACTTCCTAGATTCTGACGCCAATGCCCATGGGTTAGACAGTGTGGCTACTCATGGATTTTTGACTGCAACGATAGTGGGCAAGCCTTTACCGAACTGGCTGTCGCTATTGTTTGAGGGTCAAGAGTCAAAGGTCAGTGCTGAGGTAAAAGCCGCTATTAACGAATGGCGTGAGGCGTTGTTAGAGGACTTACAAAGCGAAGAGGGTATCGCTCTGCCTTTAGAGATTGAGGAAGACTCAGGGGAAATGGATTTTTCACCAGAATCTGAATTAACTGCTTGGTCGATTGGTTTCGTTGATGCTATGTACGGTGATGAAAACGTAGACTGGTTTAGCGATGAAGAAAGCTCTGAAGATGTGGCTATGCTAACCTTACCGATGATGGTATTTAGTGGTATTGATACTGTCGATGGGGAAGAAGATGAAGACTTAGCAGCCATTCGCCGTGATGATGATGCGTTGGCGCAGATGGCCAATAGCATTGAGGGCAACTTAAGCGAGCTGTTTTTATTATTTAATACCGAAGAGTAAGATATGAGCATACAACTGTCTAATCTTGAACACCTGCCAGGTTATATCATAACTGAGCGGCTGGATGTGGTGTATGGCAGCACCGTGCGCTCTAAGCACGTCGGTAAAGATATCTTTGCTAGTCTAAAAAACATTGTCGGTGGTGAGTTAACTGCTTATACCGAATTGCTGGAAGAGTCGCGTCAAGAGGCGATAGATCGTATGTTGGTAAAGGCTGAAGCATTGGGCGCTGATGCCGTTGTGGGTATTAGGTTTTCTACCTCGAGTATTGCTCAAGGGGCGTCTGAGTTGTTTGTGTATGGCACCGCGGTTAGGGCTATTGCTGATAGGGGTACTGCCTTCAATAGCCCCGCAGGGCATATGGCCAACTCCTATAAAGAGCCTTTTGGTACTGCACCTCAAACTACGCAGATTCCTCCATTGCCACCGCAAGACACGACAAACCAATGACTTTGATCGGGAGACAAGGTTTAATCGACATCACTTACTATAAGGGCTTAGAGTAATGGATGTGGTGTTAGACTTTTTTATTAACAATATTATCTTTATTGGCTTGTTTTTTGTGGGCTGGGCATTTGGCCGCCTCAATGAAGGCGATCATATCAAGTACCTTGATATGGCTGAAAAAGAATTGGGCCATATCGTTGTCTCAAGTGAGCGCTTTTATCAGCCCAAAATCAGCGATGGCACCCAAGGTGTACTGGTAATGGGCAGTGTGGTCATTGCGCAAGACTATTTTAAGATGATTATAGCTGGTCTGTTAAGTCTATTTGGCAAAAACCTCACTACCTATGAGACATTGTTAGAGCGAGCTCGCCGTGAAGCCATACTGCGCATGAAGCTTGAAGCTCAGTTTTTGGGTTACAATCAAGTGTACGGCTTGCGATTAGAGGTGACCAGTATCAATCTTACTGGTAGTATGGTTGAAGCTATTGCTTATGGGACGGCGGTATATAGCGTGGATAATCCTCGAGTTCCGCCGCCACTACCTAGGGTGGAGTAAAGAAGTTTTAAGTTAAGAAAAGGTTTTCAATAACCATGCAATAAAATTTTGATAATGGGTTGACTTAGTATCTAGCTATACTAGCGATACCAGTCAGTCCGAATCTCCTCCAGACGCTCTTCTTTTAACTTATCAATATCGTATTTTAAACTGCCACCTTTTAATATTGAGACAAAGACCACTCCGCCGATAGTATTGCCAACCAGCGCCAGCGATAAAAACATTAGATAATCTGAAAGACTAGTACTGCCAAAGATTAGTCCTGAGAATACCTCAATATTACCCACGATACTATGATGCAGCCCAAGCACACCAATACAAGCAGTAATCAGTGCTATCAGTAGCACACGGCTTAAAGTGTCACGCGCCGATGTGGCGAGCCAAGCGGCAATACCCATCAGCCAACCAGCAACTATAGAGCTACCCAGCAGTATCCACCACGGATAGTTGAGCACATGGTGTGCCAGATACTCAATATGAGTCACCTCAAACCAGCCCATTTGCAGGCCTAGCCAGCCCACAGTGAGGCTAAATATACAGCCTCCAATAACATTACCTAAGATAACCACCGTCCATAGCTGAGCCAGTCTAGTCACCGACTCTATACCCGCTAACACCGGCAGGCTCAATAGCGAGGTTTGCTCGGTATACAAAATAGACTGACCAATAACCACAGCGATAAAGCCCACTGGGTATAACAATGACGCTAGGGTGATGGCGTAATGGGGAGCCACTATCTCGACCAAAAGCGCATAAGCCGCAAGTAGCATAATAAAGCTGATGCCAATCTCCAGCCCAGCCATTAAGGCACTGGTAAATACCGAGCCATTTGAGCGCTTAAACGTTGTGCGGGCATGCATAAACTCTTCAGCTAAGATGCTGCCATAGCTCTTGGGCTGACTAAAGCTTTCATCTTCAGTTAGGGCTTTAATTGAGTCGCGTTCAACAGAATCAAACTCTTCACCTATATCCTCATCATCCAGCTTATTGGTTAGACTTGGCTTACTATCCTTGTCGTCCTCATTGCCTTTATTGTCTTCTTTATCTGATTGATTCTGCTGATGTTGTTGATTTTTATGGTCAGTTTCATCTTCAAGCAACTGGTACGATTGTTGGTCCAAATCAATATCAGAGGTCTGTTTGCGGTTTGGGTTTGTATAAGGCGGTTTAGGATTTGTCATAACTTAGGCTTGGTTTGTACTCCGATGAATAGAATTGAAAGCTTAAAAGGGTTGATGGGCCTATAGAAGTTCAATAAATATATAGGCTAGAATCAGTGTAATTGGATAATGATAGAAATAAAAGGATAGATTTTAATGATTAGCCATTAGCCGATAATGAGTATTGTTAATTTTTAAACAGCCTCTGCCAGTACTTGTCTATCTTGACCACTTTTGGCCGCTCTGAGCTTAGTGATTGAGTGACTAAATTAGCAATGTAAGCCTTAAATTGACTCACCATCTAACAAAATTGCGCCATCTGCGTTAAAATCATGGTATCTAACTTATTTATATTTTGTGTTTTATTTTAAACATCCCTTATTAACCATTCATCATCAAACATAAGACATTTCTACTATGAGCAATCAAAACTTGACGGCATCTATCCAATCAGCATTAAAACAATTAGAAAATGCATACAACCCAGGCGAAGTCGAGCAGGGTATGTATCAAGGCTGGGAAGAAAAAGGCTACTTTAAGCCAACATTTGACAGCGATGAGTCATTCTCTATCGCCTTGCCACCACCGAACGTGACCGGTAGCTTGCACATGGGTCATGGCTTTAACAATGCCATTATGGACTCGCTAACTCGCTATCATCGTATGCTAGGCGACAATACGCTATGGCAGCCAGGTACTGACCACGCTGGTATCGCCACCCAGATGGTGGTTGAGCGTCGTCTAAATGCCGAAGGCATCAAGCGTACCGACCTGACTCGTGAAGACTTTATCGATAAGGTTTGGGAATGGAAAGAAGAGTCGGGCGGCAATATTACCCGTCAGATTCGTCGTCTAGGCTCATCGGTTGACTGGTCACGTGAGCGCTTCACTATGGATGAGGGCTTATCCAAAGCGGTAAGAGAGGTGTTTGTGCGCTTGCATGAAGACGGTCTTATCTATCGTGGTAAGCGTCTGGTCAACTGGGATCCTAAGTTCCAAACCGCTTTATCTGATCTAGAAGTTGAAAACCATGATGAGCAAGGCTCACTGTGGCATTTCCGTTATTACTTCACTGACAAATCTGTTAAGACTCAAGACGGAAAAGACTATGTGGTAGTAGCAACCACCCGTCCTGAGACCTTACTGGGTGATACAGCGGTTGCGGTAAACCCAAAAGATGAGCGTTATGCACACCTAGTAGGCAAAACCATCACCTTGCCAATTACCGGTCGTGAAGTACCGATTGTGGCGGACGACTATGTTGATGTTGAATTTGGTACCGGTGTGGTCAAGATCACTCCGGCTCACGACTTCAATGACTATGAGCTAGGCCGTCGTCACAATACCCCGCTTATTAATATCTTTGATAAATATGCGCATATCTTGCCAGAGATGGAAATTTACCCCAATCTGCAAACCCGCAACCCTGAGCTTGAAGCTACGCCAGAAGCCTATGTTGGTTTAGATCGTTTTGATGCCCGCAAAAAGCTAGTTGAGCAAGCCAAAGATGAGGGCTGGCTAGACCAGATTGAAGACTATGCGTTAAAAGCACCTCGTGGTGACCGCAGTGGCGTTATCGTTGAGCCTTGGTTGACCGACCAGTGGTATGTCGCCGTTGAAGAGCTTGCTAAGCCTGCTATCGAAGCGGTAGAAAATGGCGATATCGAATTTGTACCAGCGCAGTACAAAAATATGTATATGGCATGGATGAACGACCTACAAGACTGGTGTATCAGCCGTCAGCTATGGTGGGGTCATCGCATTCCCGCTTGGTACGACAATGATGACAATATCTATGTTGCCCGTGATGAAGCCGAAGTTCGTAGCAAGTACAACTTAGATGACAGCGTTGAGCTGCGTCAAGACGAAGACGTGCTAGACACTTGGTTTAGCTCAGGCTTATGGACATTCAGCACCCTAGGTTGGGGCGACAGCTCTGATGATAAGCGCGTGCTTGAGACTTTTCACCCAACCAGCGTATTAGTGACTGGTTTTGACATCATTTTCTTCTGGGTGGCCCGGATGATTATGCTGACCATGCACTTCATGAAGAATGAAGATGGCACACCGCAAGTTCCATTCAAGACGGTATACGTCCACGGCCTAGTGCGTGACAGCCACGGTCAGAAGATGTCGAAGTCCAAAGGTAACGTACTAGACCCTATCGACCTAATCGATGGTATCGATCTAGAAACCTTGGTCGAAAAACGCACCAGCAACATGATGAACCCCAAAGATGCGGCGAAGATTGAGAAGCAAACCCGCAAAGAGTTCCCAGAAGGTATCCCAGCATACGGTACCGATGCGCTACGTTTCACCTTTACCTCTTTAGCCAGCACTGGGCGTGACATCAACTTTGATCTGAAGCGAATAGAGGGCTATCGCAACTTCTGTAACAAGATTTGGAACGCCAGCCGCTTCGTATTAATGAACTGTGTTGACAAAGAGGGCAATGCGCTAGCTATCGACACCGCAGCCAATACCGACGTTTGGGAGCTACCAGAGAAGTGGATTATGAGCCGTCTAAATTCAACGGTTGCCAATATCCATCAGCATTATCAGCAGTACCGTCTGGATATGGTCAGTCATGATATCTATGAGTTTATCTGGAACGAATACTGTGATTGGTATGTCGAGCTTGCCAAGGCCAGCTTGAACGACGACTCGGTAACAGAGCAGCGCAAAGCTCAAATCCGTTATGTGTTATTGCATGTGTTAGAGACAGCGCTACGTTTTGCGCATCCAATGATGCCTTATATCACTGAAGAGATTTGGCAGACTATTGCGCCGCTTTTAGATCGCAAAAACAGCGACAGCATCATGGTAGCGAAGTTCCCAGAAGTGGATGAGTCACAAATAAATGCTCAAGTTGAAGACGATATGACTTGGCTCCAAGAGCTTATTGCTGGCGTGCGTAACATCCGCGGTGAGATGAAGCTGGGTAACGCGGTGCGTCTGCCTGTGCTACTTGAGAACATCACTGAGGAGCAAGTAGAGCGTCTGAACCGTATCGAAAACCAGTTCAAAGCACTGGCCAAAGTTGAGAGCCTAACCATCGTTCAAGAAGGCGACGAAGTGCCATTATCCTCATCAAGTATGGTCGGTAAGCTACGGGTATTAGTACCGATGAAAGGTCTGATTGACCCAACCGCTGAGCTGAAGCGTCTGGCCAAGTCGCAAGAAAAACTTCAGAAGCAAGCTGATGGCATAGCCCGTAAGCTTGAGAATGAAGGCTTTGTCAGTAAAGCCCCTGCGGAAGTCGTTGAGGCGGAGAAAGTGAAACTTGAGGAGCTACAAGGTCAGCTTAAGGTTATGAGCGAGCAGATGGAGCAGTTAAAAGCTTTGTAATCAAAACAGAGCAAAAACAAAAAGCCTAAAAAGCATGGCCTCAGTATCTACTGATTTAGACAGGGAGAAATATGCGGGTCATGCGTAGGCGATTGTTAATTACTTTGCTCGGCGCTCGTCCCTCACGCAAAGGCAAGCATCACTTTATTAGCCACCATTTTTATGGTGGCGTAATATCTATATTTAACTGTATTGAGGGGCTA
>JAHHUJ010000039.1 GCA_020024075.1 Psychrobacter sp. | reverse complement strand
AAATAACATTATTAATTATATCTAAACAGGTATAATGTATGTATTCCAAAGTGTACAGATAGATATTGAGGCTTAAGCGATAAACAAGTTAAGCTTCGCCCTTTAAACACGGATTGTTTAAAATACATTTTAGCTTAGAAACCAAATCATGATGATTTGATGTTTCGTCTCTTTGACAGCACAAGATCTGTTTATTGATCTTAGCTGTTAGTCAATACCCTGCTGCTAATCTGACTTGAAAAATCATTCCAATTCAATAACCAAAGTACTTCATTCAACTATATTTAGAGTCACTATTAATAAAATATATACTGTCATTAATACAGCTATCGGGATAATCAATACCACTTCCTTTTCAAGTGTTTCGTACCGCCCTTTTTAGTTCAGATAAAGCCAATTACTTATTGAGTTTTTCATACATAATTTAAGTAAAACTTACTAAATATTGGTTGGGAAAGAGGCTTTCTTGCCAAACTAAGGGGCGTTACATCAGTGTGTTATTAATAGTGATTGTTTGAAGCTTATAACCGTTACAGGAACAACTTATGGAAGTTACTTTGAATGGCTACTACACACTGATATTAGCCACCTTGGTCCTATTATTAGGCCGCTTTCTGGTAAAAAAAATCAACTTTTTGAACAACTTCAACATCCCAGAACCAGTCGCTGGAGGATTAGTTGCTGCCATCATTGTCTATGTACTTAATTTGTTCTGGGGCTATAGCTTTAATTTCCAACAAGAGTTACAGACAGCCTGCATGCTAATGTTCTTTGCCTCTATCGGACTTAGTGCCGACTTTGGCCGATTAAAGGCAGGAGGGAAACCACTACTAATATTTACCTTTGTGGTTTCCGCTTTTATCATATTACAAGACATTGTAGGTGTTTCAATGGCCTCTCTGCTTGGACTTGATCCATTGCTCGGGTTAGTAACTGGTTCTATCGCTTTAACCGGTGGTCACGGGACCGCAGGGGCTTGGGGTATTACTTTAGAAGAACAATATAATGTAGTAGGAGCAACCACCTTAGGTATTGCGGTAGCGACGTATGGCCTAGTTGCCGGAGGCATTGTTGGAGGGCCTGTTGCTCGTCGACTAATTAATAAACTGGGTATCAAACCCACACCCGATAACCCAAATCCTAGTGAAACTGAAAAATTAGCTGACACACAGTCTTTGTATAGTACCAAGCACAATGAAGAAGATGCTTATAGAGATAAAGAGATTTTTGAAAAACCTGACAATATACGTCTAATTACCGCCTCTTCAGCCATCGAGTCATTGGCACTATTTGCTGCAGCACTAGCTTTTGCTGACCTGATGACACTAATGGGTGAAGGTACTTGGTTTGACTTACCCACCTTCGTATGGGCTTTGGCGGGTGGTGTGATTATTCGTAACGCATTGACCACGGTATTCGACTTTCAAATGTTTGATAGAGCCATCGATGTATTTGGTAATGCCTCCTTAAGCCTATTCTTAGCGATGGCGCTATTGTCTCTAAAATTATGGGAATTAACTGATCTGGCAGGTCCTGTACTTATTATTCTACTGGTACAAACACTTATCATGATTTTATTTGTTTACTTTATTACCTTTAAAATAATGGGTAAAGACTATGATGCCGCAGTACTATCTGCTGGTCATTGTGGCTTTGGCATGGGTGCAACGCCGACCGCTATTGCGAATATGCAAGCCGTGACCGATCGCTATTTGCCCTCGCCGAAGGCATTTTTAATCGTGCCTATGGTTGGTGCTTTTTTTGTGGATATCGTCAACGCTACGGTACTTCAGATATTTGTTAACCTACCATTTATGTAAGACATATTAGACGTAAGAGCCATACAAGAAGGGCTGGATTATCAGATAATCCAGCCCTTCTTTATAACATCAACTTAATTTCCGCTTAGCTCAGTCTGCTATCAGTACCCACTTATGTTAACTGCTCAGTTAAGCTCGTAGCCTGATTAACCAGCTCATCAATAAAACCAATCGTGTCTATCAGGGCTGCTTTGTCCGTGATATTCACCCCTACCATTTGAGCCAATTGTGCCGGAGTTCTGCTGCCACCTGCCCGCAATACTGCCAGCCAATCATCGATAACCTCTTCGCCTTGACGCAGCTTTTTGAACAACTGAGTGGCAATGCTCAAGCCAGCGCTATAAGTATAAGAGTATAGCCCTAAGTAATAATGGGGCTGGCGCATCCAAGTTAAGGCCGCATCTTCATCAATCTCTACCGCCTCACCCCAGAACTGCTGCAACGTCGCTTGCATCATGTCATGCAAATCATCAGTGCTTAGGTTTTTACCCGCATCCACCGCACGATATACTTCACGCTGGAAATGGGCTTCAAGATAATGGGTCACAAAGTTATGATAGTAGGTGTTCGACAACAAGGATGACACCACGTAACGCTGAAACGCTTTATCCTCAGTGTTTTGCTGTAGCAGATGATAACCGAGTAACAGCTCATTACAGGTTGAGGGCGCTTCGATAAAATACAGTGAAGGCTCATAGCTTAAGTAATTCTGGTACTGACCGGCATTATAAAAATGTCCGGCGTGACCTATTTCGTGAATCAAGGTAAATACATCGCCTAAATTATGAGTCCACGACATCAGCACATATGAGTGTTCGCCATAAGGTGACGCGCAGAATCCGCCAGTGCTTTTACCTTTATTTTGGGCAAAGTCATACCAACGCTGATCAAAAGAGCGCTGCACCATATCGGTATAATCTGTACCTAATAAAGCCAGAGCGTCTAAACAATATTGTTTGGCTTGTTCAATACTTACCTGAGTCACAAAGTTGGCATCGAGTGGTACTTTTAAATCAGCAAAGCTCATCTTTTCAATGCCATTAACCTGTTGTAATAGCTCGGCATAACGGCGCATCGGCGGTGCGAGATGCTGCATAATAGTATCGATATGCTCATCATACATCTCGCGCGATACTTGCTGATCGTGCAATAGATAATCAAATACTGAGTCATAGCCTCGCATATCGGCGATGATTTTCTCTTTTTTAACTTGTGCCAAATAATTACTGGCAATGGTGTGCTGTGACTGACGTAAGCGTGCTGAAAACACTTTAAATGCTTGGCGACGAAACTCAGTATCTACCGCCGTTTCATACTCATTTTCAAAGGATGAAAAGCTTAATGGATAAGTCTGACCATTGGCTTCAAAGTTTGGGAAAGTCATGTCCGCCAGTTTGCACTGCTCATAGTTTTGATACGGTAGATCCAGTACAGGTGATAACGAGATAAGTGCCGTTTCTAACTCTAAGCTTAGTGTATAGGGCTTTTGTGCTAGTAAGTCTGATAAAAACGGACGGTATTTGTCGTTATCAGTCATCGCTTGCTTAATCAGAGCCTCATCGACCTGCTTTAGGGTCTGCTCGACTATCGCTGTTTGGCTATTTAGTTTCGCCACTTGCGACTCAAAATCTCTGGCCCTGATTTGAAGCTCGCTATCGCTCATATCTACCGCACTTTGCGCACCCGCATAAGTGCCTGCTTTGGACAAAATAGTTAGGTAAGCTTCATAAGTCTGTAGCAAACGCACGATACTGGTACCATCAGTTAGATTGAGCATTGAATCCGAAGTTAGCTCTTTAGCAAGCTGAGCGGCTTGCTCTAGATCTGCGTAGAAGTTATCTGGTGTGGCATATAACGCGGTCATGTCCCAAGTTAGATGTTGGGGTACGTCTTTTCGGTGTGGTAATGATTGGGTTTGTTTGTCAGTATTATCGAGAACTTGAGTCATAGACGTCCTTTAATTATTTGTGTAGTAAGATGGCATAGCAGTTATTTGATAGCTGCTTTTATAACAGTGACATAATTCGCTTGCTGTCAATGGTAGCACACCCTGCTTAGCCTTTAGCTATCTGCGAGTGCTCTGCTGTAATTAATCCTCTGCTGTAAGTAATAACTAAAACTAATCTGAATCAATAAACATAAGAACCCATATTTGATAATGAGTTAAATAAATGATGAAACATAAGAAACTATTGCAATTAAATAAAGAACAGGAAGAAATCTTGCTCGATAAGTTACGGACTTATATGAGTAATGAACTGGATATAGACATTGGCAACCTGCCCGCTAAATTCTTGCTAGATTTTATGGTGGATTTAGTAGGGCCTAAGATTTACGACCAAGCGATTAGTGATGCTGAGCCTTGGCTATACGATAGGTTCACTGGGATTCTAGAGGATTTATCGGCACTCAAAAAAGACTAACAGTTAAGCTTATGTTTCAGCCATAAAAAAACCGCCTAGCCAAAAGCTAAGCGGTTTTTTATCAATACCTAAAGACAAGCGTCAATAAAGCTAATTACTGATTACGCTCATAAACAGGTAATTCGGCACAGATTTTCTCAACTTTAGCGCGAGTGTCTGCTAGTACTTTTTCGTCACCGCGGCTGTCTAACACATCACAAATCCAGCCCGCTAACTCAGCAGCTTGTGCTTCGTTGAAACCACGAGTAGTAATCGCTGGAGTACCGATACGGATACCAGAAGTTACGAATGGAGATTTAGGGTCATTTGGTACCGCGTTTTTGTTTACAGTGATACCGGCGTCGCCCAACCATTTGTCTGCTTCTTTACCAGTCATTTCTTGCTTAACTAGGCTGATTAGCATTAGGTGGTTTTCAGTACCGCCAGAGATGATTTCATAGCCACGCTCTTGGATAACTTTGGCCATTGCCTGAGCGTTTTTCACCACTTGCTGCTGATAAGTTTTGAAGTCATCTTGTAGCGCTTCTTTGAAACATACCGCTTTGGCAGCGATAGCATGCATCAATGGGCCACCTTGGTTGCCTGGGAATACCGCAGAGTTTAGTTTCTTAGCCAATTTGTCATCACGAGATAGGATTAGACCTGAGCGTGGACCACGTAGAGTCTTGTGAGTGGTAGTAGTTACCACATCTGCAAATGGTACTGGGCTTGGGTATACGCCAGCAGCAACCAGACCAGCAACGTGTGCCATATCAACGAACAGATAAGCGCCAACGCTGTCTGCGATGTCACGGAAACGCTGCCAATCTACTACTTGTGAGTAAGCTGAGAAACCAGCGATAATCATTTTTGGTTTGTGCTCTTTGGCCAAACGCTCAACTTCGTCATAGTCAATTAGACCGGTTTCTTCTACTAGTCCGTACTGAACCGCATTGTAGTTGATACCTGAGAAGTTGACGTGTGCACCGTGAGTCAAGTGACCACCTGCGTCTAAGCTCATGCCTAGTACAGTGTCGCCAGCTTCAAGTAGCGCTAAGAATACTGCTGAGTTGGCTTGGCTACCGGCGTGTGGCTGTACGTTTGCGTATTCAGCGCCAAATAACTCTTTGGCACGATCAATAGCTAATTGCTCAACGATATCGACATACTCACAACCGCCGTAGTAGCGTTTGCCAGGGTAACCTTCAGCATATTTGTTGGTTAAGTCAGAACCTTGCGCTTCCATTACTGCTGGCGAGCAATAGTTCTCAGAAGCGATTAGCTCGATATGGCTCTCTTGACGCTTGGTTTCTGACACCATGGCTTGATATAAATCAGGGTCATAGTCTTTAATGCTAATATCTTTAAACATAGTTCTATCCTATAAATAAGTCACATACGTTAATAAATCACATACGACATATAAAAAAATACAAGCGCCGAACCCGCCAACCGCTCTGTATCCTAAAATTCAACCGTTCAATCAGGCAAAATACAGCGGTTACCATATAGAGTTGAAGGAAGTATTTTTAGGAGGGGGCAACTCTGCACAATTAGACGGTAAGTGTAACATGAAACACTATTGACTAGCGCGAAAAAACAGCCCAAAAAGCGGATGTTTTTTTGAGTTTAGCTAACTTATAGGCTGTTTAAAATTAAGGTTATAAGTAAAACAGCTCTGAGCTAAGCCCCTTTAGCAAAAAAAGTCCACCAAAAAAGTCTCGCTAATTAATAGCTCTCTATTATACCAATTATAAAGAGTGCTTCGCCGCCAGCCCTGCTCGGTCCAGTCAATGGTTCGCTCATGAGGCAAGGTAGTTTGACGTTTAAATAGTACATAGCCAATGGGTGTACCCTGCAAGTGCTGTAGCCGCTTAGCCTCTCCTTTTAGACTGGTTAAAGGAAAAATGCTTTGCGCCGCCACCCAAGGTTTTTCGCTATTTCCATACAATAAAGATTCTCGCACCCACGCCATGACCGGTCTATTTAACTGGGCGCCTTGATAGCCTATTTGCTTTTTTTGTGCCAAAGTCAAGGCCCGATATCCCTCAAAGGTAGGCTCTACTTTTAACGGCTGTCCTGCTTTAGCTTCCAATAAAGCAGTTAGTGAGCCATCTGAGGTCAGCCAAGATAGCGCCTCTGCTGATATAGACATGCTGTATCCTTTAACTGATTCTGATTCTTATCCTTATGCCTAATGCCTAGCCCTGAAAGGGAGGCATATTTTCAATATTAAACGGCAGGGCATCATGGGCCTGCTGTCGATATTGCTGCATATAGTCACGGTCTTGCTGACAAAAGTTAGCAATTGCTGGCTCAAAACGAGGGTCATAAATTCGGTGTAGCGAGTGAGTCTTTTTCGGTATGAAGCCGCGAATTAGTTTGTGCTCGCCTTGAGTGCCTGGGTCAAAATAATGCAGCCCCTTATCGATAGCAAATTCGATGCCTTGATAATAGCACAGCTCAAAATGCAGGCTATCATAGTCATCAAGTGACCCCCAATAACGCCCATATAATGTCGCTTTGGCCTGAGTTGGATCGTCATAAAAGAACAAGCTACTCGCCACCACCTGCTCGCTGTCATCAATAGCCTGAGCCAACATAATCTGCTCAGGCATCGTTTGGGCAATTTGATCAAAAAACTCTGGGGTAAGATACGGATGGCGACCCCGCACTGCATAAGTCATGGCATAGCATTGGTAAAACACTTGCCACTCTTCTGCAGTAATATCTTTCCCAGTTTTTATACGGCAGCGTAAGTTTTGCTTGGCTATCTTTTTGCGCTCAGCTCGGATGTTATTTCGCTTTTTGGCGGTCAGAGTACTCAAAAAATCATCGAAATCAACAAACGGCTTAGGGTTGGCTTGTTGATCTATATCCGTAAGCTTTTGATTTTGCCACAAAAACTGACACCCTTGGCGCTCAAGCAATTGATGTTCAGCTAAAGGATTCGGCAATTTCTTGGCGGCGTTGAGCTGCTCCGTTGCAATAAACAACCCATGCCAGCTTGACGCACCCACTTGCTGCGCCACATCATCCACGGCCGCAATGGCAGTCTGCCAAATAGCAGGATTTATAGTTTCGCCTTCTACCAACCACAAACGCTGGCCCATAACTGGGGTATACGGCACACTGGTCACTAGCCTAGGATAATAGTCTTCGCCATAGCGTGCATAGGCCTCAGCCCAAGCATGATCAAACACATACTCGCCTTGGTGATGGCCTTTGATAAATAATGGCATGACTGCAATTAAGGTCGGAGAATGATTACTATCTACCTCAGAGTCCGCAGGCTGCTTATAGATCTGTAGATATAAAGGTATCCACCCAGAGGCCTGACCTATCGCGTCACTGTCTATTAGGGCTTGCCAATAAGCAAAAGACATAAATAGCGTATCAGGCAGCTGCCATTTCGCCTCATTTTGCCACTGTAAGTCTTGGGTTATGCTGTAAGAATAAATCATCGCTTTGGATCTAATTGATTATTATTGCCTTAGGGTAGCAAATTATTGGCATTTTGCTGACCCTATTTTAACCCTACCCTATTTTTAACGTTTTATTATTTGAAAAAATAGTTTTTATCCCCATAATTGACCCTGCACCTATCAGGGTGTTCGGTAAACTGCAGACTGTGCTCGATATAATAAGGATAAAAAAAGCCATCTACACTGATTATAGATGGCTTTTATTGGTTATTTCACTTTTTAAAAAATAACTATATTTATGTAATAGGTGATATCGAAGCTGAGGACTGGTAAAATACAAGTTTACTAGCTTAATATAATTCGTATACATGGGGTATGCATAAAAACTGTATACTTAGTTCATTATACGAGATTGACATTGTTTCGATTTTATAGTGGATTCGCTATAATATCACCGCAATTGTTCATTAAATATTCACAGAGATAGATTAACTTAGTTACATTAACTAGATTCTTGGGTTAGGCCCAGTCTCAAACTTTTATTACTCTTGGGCCATCTCAGTGTTTATAAGCTTAGGTAAAGTTTATAAGCTTTTTGCCAGTTCTTTATTGCACATATAGATTAGTTTTATTCAAGTTTAAGTTTTTTTATTATCTACGAACTAAAGGGACCGATTACTATAATGTCAAAAATCATTTATACAAAAACCGATGAAGCCCCAGCACTAGCAACCCTATCATTCTTGCCTATTGTTGAAGCTTTTACTAAGACAGCAGATATTACTGTCGAGACTAGTGACATCTCTGTTGCTGCTCGTATTTTGGCAGAATTTCCTGACTATTTAACAGAAGAACAACGTGTTCCAGACAACTTAGCCGAGCTAGGTCGTTTAACTCAAGACCCTAACACTAACATCATCAAACTGCCTAACATCAGTGCTTCTGTACAGCAGCTAAAAGCCGCCATCAAAGAACTGCAAAGCAAAGGCTACGCGCTTCCTGACTTCCCTGAAGACCCACAAACTGAAGAAGAGCATAAGCTTCGTAAGCGTTATGGTAAGGCTTTAGGTAGTGCGGTTAACCCTGTACTGCGTGAAGGTAACTCAGACCGCCGTGCCCCAAAAGCGGTAAAAAACTATGCACGCAAACACCCACATTCAATGGGTGAATGGAAGCAGTGGTCAAGCACTCACGTCTCGCATATGCATGACGGCGACTTCTACAGCGGTGAGCAGTCAATGACTCTAGACAAGGCCCGTACCGTGCGTATGGAGCTATTGTTAGAAGATGGCTCTACGGAAGTATTAAAGCCAGAAATTGCTTTAAAAGACAAAGAGGTCATCGACCTTATGTTTATGAGCAAAAAAGCTTTGCTTGAGTTCTATGAGCGTGAAATGGATGACTGCCGTGATGCCGGTATCTTATTCTCGCTACACGTAAAAGCGACTATGATGAAGGTATCTCACCCCATCGTATTCGGTCACGCCGTCCGTATTTATTATAAAGACGCGTTTAAGAAGCATGGTAAGCTGTTTGACGAGCTTGGCATTAACGTGAATAATGGTATGGCTGATCTGTACGACAAAATCAAAGCCTTACCTGCCTCAAAACGTGAAGAGATTGAACAAGACCTACACGCTTGTCAAGAAGACCGTCCTCGCCTAGCTATGGTTGACTCTTCAAAAGGTATCACCAACTTCCACTCTCCAAGTGACGTTATTGTAGATGCTTCAATGCCAGCTATGATCCGTAACGGCGGTAAGATGTGGGGTGCTGATGGCAAACTATACGATTGTAAAGCAGTCATGCCAGAGTCTACTTTCGCTCGTATCTATCAAGAGATGATTAACTTCTGTAAGTGGCATGGTAACTTTGACCCAACCACTATGGGTACTGTACCAAACGTAGGTCTAATGGCTCAAAAAGCAGAAGAATACGGCTCACACGACAAAACCTTTGAATCAAGCGCTGCCGGTATCGCTCGCATTGTAGACGTGGATACTGGTGAAGTTCTAATGGAACAAGCCGTTGAAAAAGGTGATATCTGGCGTATGTGTCAGGTGAAAGATGAGCCTATCCAAGACTGGGTGAAACTTGCTGTTCGCCGTGCCCGTGAATCAGATACCCCTGTAGTATTCTGGTTAGACCCATACCGTCCTCACGAGAACGAGCTTATCAAAAAAGTTAGAACCTACTTAAAAGACCATGATACCGAAGGCTTACGCATCGAAATCATGTCTCAAGTTCGTGCAATGCGCTATACCCTAGAGCGTGTGGCTCGTGGTCTAGACACTATCTCAGCCACAGGTAATATCTTACGTGACTACCTAACAGACTTATTCCCAATCTTAGAATTAGGTACCAGTGCGAAGATGCTGTCAGTAGTTCCTTTAATGAAGGGTGGCGGTTTGTTTGAAACAGGTGCCGGTGGTTCAGCGCCTAAGCACGTTCAACAGCTTCTTGAAGAAAACCATCTACGTTGGGATTCACTGGGTGAGTTCTTAGCGTTAACGGTATCTTTAGAGCACCTAGCTTCTACTCAAGACAATGCCAAAGCACAAGTATTGGCAAATACCCTTGATACAGCGATTGAGAAACTTTTAATCAATAATAAGTCGCCTTCACGCTCTACAGGTGAGCTTGACAACCGTGGTAGCCACTTCTACTTAGCTATGTACTGGGCACAAGAATTGGCAGCTCAAGACGAAGATGCTGAGCTAAAAGCACAATTTGCACCAGTAGCTGAAACCCTAGCCAATAACGAAGAGACTATCGTGAAAGAGATGAATGAGGTTCAAGGCAAGCCAGTAGATATCAAAGGCTACTACTATGCTGATGAAGAAGTGGCTAAGAGCGTCATGCGTCCAAGTCATACCTTCAACGAAGTCATCGCTTCTATCTAATGGTTGGCTAGCGAATGATTGACTAATTTAGCCAAAACTTAACTGCTTAACTTAAAAGCAGCTATGAATAAATACCCTAAGAGTACTCTCTTGGGGTATTTTTTTGGTTTAAATTCAGCAATACACTCCGCTATACATTCACAAATCTTCAGAAGAAGATACGATTTGTAAACTGACTATTAAGCCGCTTATTTAGTATGATTAAACTTAAGCCTAGCAGCAGTATTTATATTTAAGCAGTATTACCAGCTACAATAAATACAACTTTATTTATCCATAACAAGCCCCCCTATTGATTCCGACAACAATAAAAAGGACTTCATATAACTATGTCAAAAATTATATACACCAAAACAGATGAATCTCCTGCCCTAGCCACCCAGTCTTTTTTACCTATCGTAGAGGCCTTTACTAAGGCTGCTGGGATCGAAGTTGAAGTTAGTGACATCTCATTAGCGGCTCGCATCCTAGCCGTTTTTCCCGACTATTTAAGCGCAGAACAGCGCGTACCTGATGCGCTTGCAGAGTTAGGTGAGCTGGTGTTGAAACCTGAAGCAAATATCATCAAGCTTCCTAATATAAGCGCTTCAATTCATCAATTAAAAGCCGCCATTAAAGAGCTACAAGACAAAGGCTATGCTCTTCCCGACTTTCCTGATCATCCTAATACAGAAGAAGAAAAAGACATCCGTGCCCGTTATGATAAAGTTAAAGGCAGTGCAGTAAACCCTGTACTGCGTGAGGGCAACTCTGATAGACGAGCCCCTAAAGCAGCTAAAGCTTATGCTAGAGCACACCCTCACTCTATGAAGCCTTGGAGTCCTGACTCTAAGACCCACGTCTCCACTATGGGTCATTGCGACTTTGTTGATGATGAAAAATCAATCACTATCGACAAGCCCACCCAGTATCGTGTGGTGTATACCGATGATAATGGCAAACAAACCGAACTAAAATCAGCCTCGCCGTTACTAGAGGGAGAACTTTTTGACACCTCTATTCTTTGCTTTAACGTATTGAGTAAGTTTTTGGAAGAGCAAGTACAAGATGCCAAAGACAAAGGCGTGTTGTTTTCAATCCATTTGAAAGCGACGATGATGAAAGTCTCCGATCCTATTATATTTGGTGAAGCAGTTCGTATTTATTTCAAAGATTTATTTGCCAAATACGGTGAGCTTTTTGATGAGATTGGCGTGGATGTCAATAACGGCTTTGCTCAGTTATTATCTAAAATACAAGAGCTACCAGAGGACAAGCGTCAACAGATTGAAGCGGATATTCAGAAGATTTATGACAAAAACCCACCACTCGCCATGGTAAACTCAGATAAGGGCATTACCAACCTTCATGTGCCCAGTGATGTCATTGTTGATGCCTCTATGCCAGCGATGATTCGTAATGGCGGTAAAATGTGGGGGCCAGATGGCAAGCTACATGATACCAAAGCGGTCATTCCTGATAGCAGCTATGCTGAGCTTTATGATGAGACCATTAAGTTTTGTAAGGAGAATGGGGCTTTTGATCCGACCACTATGGGCACAGTTCCCAATATTGGCTTAATGGCCCAAAAAGCCGAAGAATACGGCTCGCATGACACTACTTTTCAGCTACCAGCAAAAGGTAAAGTACAAGTTGTTGATAGCGAAGGTAATGTGCTTACCGAGCATGCTGTCAGAAAAAATGACATCTGGCGTATGAACCGCGTCAAAGACGCTCCCGTACAAGATTGGGTAAAATTGGCAGTGACCCGTGCACGAGCTACCGGTATGCCAGCTGTATTCTGGTTAGATAAATCCCGTGCCCACCACGCAGCTTTAATCAAGAAGGTAGAGCATTATCTAAAAGATCATGATACTGAAGGGCTGGATATCCGTATTATGCCCATCAGAGAGGCCACACGCTTCACTCTTGAGCGTCTAAAAGCGGGTAAAGATACGCTTTCGGTTACCGGAAACGTACTTCGTGACTATTTAACCGATTTATTCCCCATTCTAGAGCTGGGTACCAGTGCCAAGATGCTGTCTATCGTTCCACTTATGAATGGTGGTGGATTGTTTGAAACTGGTGCCGGTGGCTCTGCACCAAAGCTTGTACAGCAACTATTAGATGAAAACCATCTACGCTGGGACTCACTGGGTGAGTTTTTGGCCTTAACGGTATCTCTTGAGCATGAGGCTGAACACGGCACTGCCGA
>JAHHUJ010000038.1 GCA_020024075.1 Psychrobacter sp. | reverse complement strand
TTACCCAACCTATCAAAGCGCTGGATACTCTGTCTAGCTTAAAAAATGATAAAAAATTAGACTTCTCTATTCCTAAATTTCAGCATTTCACCACTAGCAATGGGGTTCCAGTTATTTTCTTTCAGACCAATCAACTGCCTATCGTTGATGTTGATTTAAGATTTAACGCTGGTAGCGCTCGCGATGAAAGTATCCGAAAAAACGGCTTTGGTCTTGCCAGCATGGTGGCAGATCTATTGACCAAAGGCACCAAACAATTAGATGAGACTGCCTTTGCTGAAGCCACCGAGCAATTGGGTATCGAGCTTGGCGGTGCCGCTTACAAAGACCAATTTGTGATAAATCTGCGCAGTCTGTCTGAGAGTGACAAGCTAGATCCGGCGTTAAAACTGCTAAGTGAGGTGCTAAATGAGCCTAGATTTGATGCAAAAGTTTTAGAGCGTAGTAAAGCTCAGCAAGTATTAGGTCTAAAGCAGATGATGCAAAACCCCTCTTATCTTGCCAACCTTACTTTTAATCAAACGCTGTACGGATCTCATCCCTATGCTCACGCCTCTTATGGCACCATAGACAGTATTCCTAATATTGAGGTTGAGGACTTACAGCGCTTCCATGACACCTATCTGGTCGCACAAAATGCCAGCTTAAGTCTCACTGGCGATTTAACCTTAGAGCAAGCCAAACAAGCTGCTGAGACTATCACTGGGCAGTTAGCTCAGGGTAAGCCTGCTCCTAAGCTGCCCCAGCCGACTCCGATCAAAAGTAGCAAATGGGTTCATGTGGATTATGACAGCGACCAAACCTCAGTAGTTATCGGTCAACAAGGTCATAGCATTAGTGTAGATCCCACACAACTTCAGAGTAGAAGTGACTTTAGTATTGGTAATGAGATCTTGGCCGGTAGCGGCTTTAACTCGCGCTTAATGGGTAAAATTCGTAAAGAGATGGGCTATACCTATGGCATTTATGGCAGTATGACAGCCATGCAAGCCCCTGGTCCCTATACCATCAAGTTCTCTACCCGTAACGAAAAAGCAGATGAGGCTATCCAAGCCACTTTACAGACCGTAGAAGATACTTTACAACAAGGAGTTACTGCAGAGGAGTTCAAACTAACTCAAGAAAGCTTAATCAATAGCTATCCAATGGGCTTTTCTAGTAATGCTGGTATTAATGGAATGCTGGGTGCGATCAACTTCCACAAGCTACCCGACAGCTACATCACCAATTATATTGACCGCATAGAGAACAGCAGTGTAAAGCAGGTCGATAAGGCGCTACAAGAGACGTTAACGCCAGATAAATTTATTATAGTTACCGTTGGCAAGCCTGATATTGCCAAAAATTCTGAGCTAAATAAACTCAAACAATAGACTTAAAGGGTAATCACCCCATAAAAAACCCCATAAAAAAAAGACACGCTCAGTGTCTTTTTTTTATGGCTGTAACTTATAGCTTACTGCGCCTGTCTTATTGTGCCTATTCTATTGCACCTGTCCTATTGCACCTTTATAGTCACTTCATACTCTATCTCATCATTAAAAAGCTCAAAATCTTTATAACTCAAGCGTATCACATATTCATCGGCCTTATCGACCAGATAACTGCCATTAGCAAAGTCATAATAAACGGGGCTGATTAAATCAGCCTCGATATACTTCGGATAATCCTCTATAGATATTCTCTGCCCTTTTTTAGGATAAATGTAGTAATCACAATAAGCACCCTGCATTACTTCATTTTCACGAACTGTTTTTGTTGAACCTACTGGTAATTCAACCAGCTTAGGACACACATCTTGATTAACTGCTGCCAATTTGGCTTTATCAATAGTAACAGAGCCACTATTGCCTATTTCCAGCTCTGATTGTACAGGGTCCAACTGGACTCTTTGGCTTAATGAAGGCAGATTAGCCCTTTCAAATCTAGGTAATCCTGAATCTGTTATGTCTTGCCATTCTTCATTCGTCTGGTTTTTATGTAGTAGACTATCAGCAGGTTTACAGGCCATAGTCGTAGTCACCACAACAAAACAACTTAGTATGGCCAGATATGATGATGATCTTATATTCAAATCTTATGCCTCAAATAATATATGCCTTCTTACGTCTTACAATTTACAATGACTTAAAAACGAATGGTTTTACATAAAGAATTTAAGGTTATGAGTTACAGACAATTTAAGGAAGGAGGTGTTGCGCCAGAGGTAATAACGCTTTCATTCAATACAGTGGCGCTACACACTGATACCAACTGGCTTGACACATATTATACACGGTTTCTACATAAGTATTAAGAATGTTATCAGAATACAGATTGACTTAATTTAAATAGCGACAATAAGATCCAGAGTCAGTGTTGTTAGCGCCCCAATAACGATATCCCTGAGTATCTAGATGGATAGCTCCGGTAGCATATAATCCCAGACCAAAGTTATATTTCTCACCTTGAGTCGCCCAAAACTGACACAATCTTTCTTTCATACTATCTATGTACCAAGGCTGCCCCTCATACTCTGGCACCCAAATATCGATGGCGCCATTACTCATATGCTTACTGCTCGCAGCCCCTCCTGCACAGGCATTTAAAGATGGAGAACGGTAAGTAGATCTAATTTCAGCAGTCGGCGGTAAGACTCCCTGCTTTTTTAGGTCATCATACAGTCTTAAGGTCGATACCATATTTGACCAAAGCTCACGAGGTGGAAGCTGATATTGCTCATAACCACAACGATCCCAACTACGCGCTGTGGTTAATAGCTGCTCAAAAGGAGGAACCGCCTGCTCACCCAAATAATTTGCTAAATAGCGTTTATATTGAGCAACCTCATTGGATCGATAGCTACTCATGTTTAGCCACTGCACATAATTGTAATTGGTTTCGCCAAAAGTATGTGAATGACCATGATTTGAAGAAGCGCCACCAAAGGGACGAATACGGGTATTTTGCTCAATAGTCAATCGATCAGACTCTCGAATTAAGTTGCCTAAACTATCCGTTTTGGCGGTTTGACGGGTCACCACTTTTTGTGGACGGTTATTATTAACCGCTCTTATCTTTCTTTGCTCATTAATGCTAGTCCCAGAAGGCTCCGCGGTTGTAGTACAGCTGGTGCTTAACAGTGCAAGTGATGCAATGATGCCTAAAGAGTATTTTATGGTGCTTTTCATAGCTTGGTAGTTTCTAGTCATATTATTTTACTATAATTAAGGTAGCCAATAGTTAGTTCAAGTAGTCAACAGTTAAAGATAGCCAACGGTTAAAGTAGTCAACAGCCAATCGTGAAGGTTAGCCAGTAGATCAAATCATAAATAGGGGACAAAGATAGAACATTGATACTATCAAATTTGCTACAGTCACGCTAAACTATAGCGTCTCACTTCTTACCAAACTATTGCTACTATTTAGATTATTTGCTATCTAGATGTCTAAAACAATACTGCCCTTAGTAAAATGAGTAAATCTGGTGATAATATCAGATGATTAGACCCACTCCCCTTTGCAAACTCAATAATAAACCGCCTTATGTCAAAGCAACAACAGTATCGATTTTCTCGACAAACTCATCATTTTGGCCGAGATGATAGCACTAGTATCTGGGAACGTATTCATATTGACCCATGGCTGATGCTGCTTCTACTCACCTTGAGCTTTATTGGTCTGGCTATTTTGTATAGCGCTTCCACTCAAGATGTCTCTATGATCATTCGCCAATCTATTAGCTATCTACTGGGCTTCACTGTCATGATTGGTATGGCTCAAATTCCACCCGGTATTTATCGAAACTTCACCCCATTTTTTTATATTGCTGGTCTCTTTTTATTGGTTTTGGTGGAGCTAATTGGTGAAGTACGCATGGGAGCGCAGCGCTGGATTGGTATTCCAGGCTTTGGTAGTGTCCAGCCCTCTGAGTTTATGAAACTGGGGTTACCCATGATGTGTGCTTGGTATCTGTCTAGACGCGATTTACCACCCAACCTTATCACAGTGGCCTCAACGCTTGCTATTATCATTTTGCCCGTATTACTTATTGCCAAACAGCCGGACTTAGGAACCTCACTTCTGGTGGCAGCTAGTGGGATATTTGTATTATTTTTGGCAGGGCTGCCTTGGTGGATGATTGGCTCAGCTGTGACGATGATGATCCCTATGGTATGGATTGGTTGGACTTTTTTGATGCACGACTATCAAAAACAACGGGTTTTGACCTTATTCAATCCAGAAGCAGATGTATTGGGGTCAGGTTGGAACATCACCCAATCCAAAACCGCAATTGGCTCTGGAGGACTGACTGGTAAAGGCTATCTAGAGGGCACACAGTCGCACCTTCATTTCCTGCCAGAAGGCCATACTGACTTTATTATCGCCGCTTTTTCTGAAGAGTTCGGTCTGCTAGGGGTTAGCGTACTGATGTTTATTTACTCTTGTATTTTGGTACGCTCGTTATATATCGCGGCTATCCACGTTGATACCTATGGTAGATTATTGGCCGGTGCTATCGCTTTATCATTCTTCGTCTATGTCTTTGTCAATATCGGTATGGTGGGCGGTATTCTACCTGTGGTGGGGGTTCCCCTACCTTTGGTAAGTTATGGCGGAACGGCCATTATTACCTTAATGGCAGGCTTTGGACTGTTAATGTCCATCTACACTCATAACACTAGATAACTGACTAGGCCTAGACCTAAGATTAGGGTTACCTAGCTTTACTTATGAGACTCCACTTCCTAGATTCCACGTATTAAACTCCTATGCCAGATCTGGATAGGAGTTTTTTATAGTTATGCTATTTATTGACTGCTCTTATTCTGATTAATAGCTCTTATTTTTATTGTTAGCCCTCATTAGCGACAACCCTTATCAGCGACACTATTTGTCGTATAGAATCTAAACGGCCCCCTTAATACACAGTGCCTGACCCTTATATTTGTTATCATAATTCTCTATGGTTAGTAGGATAAAAATATGGGCTCAATTAATTATGAAAGGTTGCAAGGTAAGTTAAATATCTTAGCAGATGCCGCTAAATATGATGTGTCCTGCTCCTCTTCTGGTAGCACCCGAAAGAACCAAGGCGGTAGCTTAGGGGATGCCTCCAAATCAGGGATTTGTCACAGCTATACCGAAGATGGCCGCTGTGTCAGCTTACTAAAAATATTACTTACCAATCATTGTATCTACGACTGTGCCTACTGCACCTCAAGACGCAGTAATGACACCCCGCGCGCCGCCTTCAGTGTCGAAGAGGTGGTAGAGCTCACCATGCAGTTTTATCGCCGCAACTATATTGAAGGGCTGTTTTTAAGCTCAGGTATTTTTAAAGATGGCGACCATACCATGGAGCGTCTGGTAGAGGTGGCCAAGCTGCTGCGTACTCGTGAAGGCTTCAATGGCTATATCCATCTGAAGACCATACCTGGTGCGAGCAAGGAGCTACTGTATCAAGCGGGCTTATATGCAGACCGATTAAGTGCCAATATTGAGATACCCACGAAGTCTGGGCTTGCTCTACTGGCGCCAGAAAAGAACCATGAACAACTTCAAGCACCGCTGCAAACCGTAAAAGAAGAGATTATTACCATCAAAGAAAGCCGAAAAAAGCACAAGTCGGCCCCTAAGTTCACCCCTGCTGGCCAGACCAGTCAAATGATTGTCGGTGCCAGTAATGAAACCGACTTGCAGGTTATTCAGCTCTCTAGTCACTTTTACAAAAAGTATGACCTAAAGCGCGTCTACTATTCTGGCTATGTTCCCATGTTATCAGACAGCCGCTTGCCCGCTGTGGGCACCCCTGTGCCTATGGTCCGTGAAAATCGTCTGTATCAAGCTGACTGGTTAATGCGCTTTTATGGCTTCGGTGCTCATGAAATCTTAGAGCCAGATGACCCCTTCTTAGATCTAGAGTGTGACCCCAAGTTGGCTTGGGCCATTCGTCATCGTGAGCATTTCCCGGTGAATATTCAAACCGCCCCGTACGAAGCTATTGTCCGCATCCCGGGTATTGGGATTAAGACCGCCAAAACAATTGTCAAAGCCCGACGCTTTAATCCAATCACCCTTGAGCATCTAAAAACAATGGGAGCAGCAGTCAATCGCGCCAAATACTTTATTGCTACCACGGGCAAAAATGAACACCTAGCGCACTTAACTCGAGATAACTTTAGGCAATATGTATTGGCCCAAACCCAGACCAAATTTAAAGACCAACGCAGTGGGCAACTGGCACTGTTTTAACGCTCAGTCCAGTTAAGTTAGAAGTCTAAGAGAGTAAACAAATGCCTTTACACAGCACACCTGCAGTAGCTGCGCCCACCCTGATTGTTTATGAATCAAGCTTTGAGGGCTGGCTCAGTGCTGTATTCTATATCTATGAGCATAAACTACAAAATCAGCCGTATCTGCAGCTAATAGATAGCCGTAACTACCAGCCCTCTCTTATCGATACCGCTACTTATGTCGCTATCGATGATAATAAAGCGCAAAGAGTGCTTACCAAATTAACTGCCTTATTGGGCCGATCAGGAATGCGCCAAATACTTTGGGGATTTTTGTCTGAAAAACATGAGATTGGCAGCACCCTATTTGAGGTAGTCAAATACGCCCTAGACTACCCCAATCGTCAAGTACTGCAAGATTTAGGCAATCTATCAGTTCTGGCATTGGCACAAACCGTTAAATCAGTGGGGCGCGAAAAGCATCGCATGGAGGCTTTCGTACGTTTTGAGCATACCACCGAAGACATCTATTTTGCCCGAGTAGAGCCCGACTTCAATGTTCTGCCATTAATTGGAGAGCATTTTCGCCAGCGTTATCAAGATCAGCAGTGGGCCATCTATGATATCAAGCGGGGTTATGGTATTTTTTATGACCAGTCCAAAGCCGTCAATAACAAGCCCGCCGAACTACAAACCATTGTCGATGTGGCCGATGAGGTACTATTGAATCCCAGTAGTTTGCATAGCGAACAAGAAAAACAATATCAAAAGTTCTGGCAAGGCTATTTTGCCAATGTTAATATCAAGGAGCGTAAAAACCCTCGCTTACACCGACAATACTTGCCCCAGCGTTATTGGAAATACTTAACTGAAAAGCAAGTACTGCCCACTGCTGAGCATCTTGGTCAATCACGCTAAATTTATGGCGACGTAAATTTAAAACGCACCTTGTTTTTTACTTCGTTTTCACTGACAATGTGCTCAATCTATTGCCTTATCACTCACTAACCTGTCCAGTTGCTACTATGAAAGTCATGCGCCTGCTCTCCTCTTTAAAGCACGACGAATCCGAGCGCGGAATTTTTCATCTTGGACGGGCTTTGGTCAAACGCGGGCATACCTCAATTATTATCTCCTCATCAGATACTGAGCATGAGCTGGTAAAACGTCTTAAACGCGATGGCAATATCTATCATCAGCTACCCCTAGAAAAGAAATCTTGGCTGTCTCTACGTCAGATTTGGCCATTACGCCAGCTTATTGAGAAGTATCAGCCCGATATTATTCATCTTCACTCTCGTACCCCTGCTTGGATTTTACACTGGGCACTTAAAAGGGCGAAAGTAACTCGCAAGCCTATGCTGGTCTCTACCATGTATGGCTTTTATCCATTAAACAGTTATGCTCGAGCTTTTCTGAATGTTGACTGTCTGATTACAGTCTCTGATAGTGTGAGTGAATATTTATCAAAGGGCTTAAAAGAGTTGAAGAATCCGCCCCGATCTATCATTCGTATTTATCGCGGCGTGGACACTCGCAACTTCCCTTATCGCTATAATCCCTCCGTATACTGGATTCATAGAACCTTTGCTGAGTACCCTGAGCTTGAGCACAAAAAATGGTTATTGTTTCCCACCATCATCGGCCAAGAGTACGGACAAGAGTGGCTAATCGATATCGTAGGTAACCTTAGAGAGGACTTCCCTAATCTGCACATTATTATCATGGATGACGACTCACGCCGTGAAGTGGTGCATGAAGAATTTATGCAACGCATCAACGCATTAGAGTTAAGAGATAAGTTTACTTTTGTTGGCAACAAACACAATGATATGCGGGAATGGTTAGCCGCTGCAAACATAGTGCTAGGTTTGGCAAATCAGCCTGAATCCATCGGTATTAATGTGCTACAAGCGATTCACTTAGGAACACCCGTAGTGGGCTGGAACAAAGCTGCCTTCAGTGAGATATTACAGCCGCTTTATCCGCAAGGCTTGGTCAAAGAAGATACCGCTTATGCATTATGCAAAATCATTCGCATCCAGTTAGAAAACGCAATGCGTCCCCCCATTACCGATAAGTTCACCATGCAACAAATGATTGACGAAACTTTAGAGGTCTATAGCTCCTTATACCAGAGCAATCAATTAAAGGATGCCAATCGCTCTGCAAAAGCCAACAAAAAGAGACGATCCAAAAAAGACAAAAAGCAACCCTAAAATAAAAGCACAATAAGAGCACAATAAGAGCAAAACAAAAAAAGGAAAAACCCAAAAAAGAAAAAAGAAAAAACCCAAGTCTAGGGCAAAGACCTGGGTTTTGGGGCGCTATTTAATTATTATTATTATTTTCCTTACGGCTAATCCTTAGCCAGACTTCTACGTAAACTCGATAAGATTTAATTTACAGGGCAATAAATCAACTCATATCTGCTGCAAATCCTAACAGCTCATCTACGCAAACCAACACTGCTATCCATGCATCCTTGTGTTGATGAGCCTATTGTATGCTGTTGTCCTATCCCTGCCTAGCAGGCAAAAGCCCATTTTCACGTAAGCATATGCTTACAACTCGGCAGACAGTCGCCCCCTTCACTTTAATTATTCCTATTCGCTCATCACTACTGTTCTAGCCACTATCAAAGCTACTGTTATATATAGCTACTGATACTGAACTGTGGCTTTTTTCTGTTCCGTTTTCTCTTGTTCAATTTTCTCTTGTTCCGCTTCAGCATGCTCTTGTGACAGTCGTTCTCCCTCCTCTTTACCCTCTTCAATTTTCTCTGCCGTTTCTTTTTTATCTTCCACGCTAGCCGCAGTGGCATTCTCTTTTTGCTCAGCTGTGGCAGCCGCTTCATATTGCAAAGTGGTCAATACTGGGAAATGGTCTGAGCCTATGGAAGGTAAGCGCTCAATATCTACTAGAGTAAAGCAAGGGCTATGGAAAATGTGATCCAATGCCCAACGTAAAAAAGGATAGTTGACATGGAAAGTATTGATAAAAAACCGACCAATGCGTGGGTCTAGTAACCCTGATATCCGCTGAAACATTAGCGTTGTTTTTGACCAAGCAACATCGTTTAAATCACCCGCTAAAATGGCGGTTTGATTGTTTTCTTTGATATGTCGTCCCACCATTAACAGCTCAGCATCGCGGGTAGTCGACTTATCCGCCTCTGTTGGGCTGGGCGGCATAGGGTGCAGGCAATAAAGCCAAATAACCTTATTATTAGGCAATCGCAGCTGAGTATGAATAGAGGGAATATCATCAATCAATAAGTATTTTACCTCAGGGTCAATCAACTCAAACTTAGAGTACAGATGCATACCATATAAGTTATCTAAAGGTACTTTTACCGTGTAAGGATAGTCCGGCTCTATGACCGTTAACGCCTCTTCCCATTTTTGGTCTGACTCCAAAGTTATTAGGACATCAGGCTGCTTTTGTTGTACTAAATTTACTAAGGCTTGAGTATTGTTATTAGGCGTTAGCACATTTGATACCATTAACTTTAATTGCACTGCATCTGGTATCGGCAGGGCCTGACGCACCTCTTTTTTCCACAGTCTGGTATAAGGTAAAACCATACGTAGTTGCAGTCCTACCGCACCGATTAAAGCAACCACCAGTATGACATCCCAACTTTGCCACTGCGCAGTCAATACCAATAAACCGATAAGGCTCACCAAGCCGATGACTAGAATCTGTATCCTTGGAAAATCAACACCCCTTATCCACCAATGATCTAAAGGCAATAAACCCCATACACTGACGAAGACCACCAAGCCTGCCAATATTTGAAAAATAAAATAAAGTGAATCGAGCATAAACCACCATTGTAAATTTTTAGTAAAGCCACTAGGCCCTAATAGCAAAAAATGAAGCCTATTATAGTGACAAAGCCCATGTAAGAGTTATCACTATTGTAAGAATTATCACTATAAGTCAGCTCAATAGTGCAGAGATTCTAACCAATATATCAATAAATGGGTAAATACCGTTCTATCATATCGCTTATAACAAAAAAATTGTGAAAATTTAAAGCCCAACTCTTGCAATTTGACTCATATCAAGGCAATGTAAAGGGTTGCGTATGACAAGTTTGCTGTGCACAGCGAACAATACAAATACTGCAAATTCAGATACAGCATCGGTTGTTTATTCAGGGCTAGGCTTATCTGGGCTTAACGTTCTTAATCTAACAAATAATTTTAGCTAGATACACAAAGGATATATTCATGAGTCAATTAAAAGTGGGTCTTGTTGGTTGGCGTGGCATGGTAGGTTCTGTGCTAATGCAGCGTATGGTAGAAGAGAAAGATTTCGCTAATATCACCCCTATTTTCTTTTCAACCAGTAATGCTGGTGGTGATGCGCCTACCTTTGAGGGCATCAAACACACTGAAGCCAGTGCCAAGTTAAAAGATGCTCATGATATTGAAGCACTTAGCAGCTGTGATGTAATTATTACTTGTCAAGGCGGCGACTATACCACAGCGGTACATGGCCCATTACGTGATTCTGGGTGGACAGGTTACTGGGTTGATGCTGCTAGTAGCTTACGCATGGAAGACGATAGTGTTATCGTTTTAGACCCAGTAAATCGCTCTGTTATCGACAGTGCCCTACAAAGCGGGACTAAAGACTTCATCGGTGGTAACTGTACTGTCTCGTTAATGCTTATGGCCATTGGTGAGCTATTCAACCGCGGCTGGGTTGAGTGGGTATCAGCAATGACTTATCAAGCGGCCAGTGGCTCAGGTGCTAACAATATGCGTGAGCTAATCAGTGGCATGGGAATGTTACATGATGCCGTAGCTGACGAATTAGCTGACCCTGCCAGTGCTATTTTAGCCATCGATAAAAAGATTGCTGAGACTCAGCGCAGCAGTGACTTCCCAACCCAATACTTCGGTGTGCCTTTAGCGGGAAGCTTGATCCCTTATATCGACAGTCAACTTGAAAACAAACAATCTCGTGAAGAGTGGAAAGGTGGTGTTGAGACCAACAAGATCTTGAATAATGAAGGTGATGATATCATTCCTATCGATGGTCTGTGTGTGCGTGTTGGCTCTATGCGCTGTCATGCTCAAGGCCTGACCATCAAACTAAAAAAAGACATTCCTTTAGAGGAAATCGAAGCAGCACTAAAAAATAGCGGCAATGAGTGGTTAGATCTAGTAGAAGACGATAAAGAAGCGACTATGCAGCGTCTAACTCCTGTGGCAGTAACTGGTACACTAACCGTTGCCTTAGGACGCTTACGTAAGCTGAATATGGGACCAGAGTACCTAGGTGCCTTTACTGTAGGTGATCAGCTATTATGGGGAGCAGCAGAACCATTACGCCGTATGTTAAACATCATTCAGCAGTCTAATGCTTAACTCTCTAGCGGTCTAACTGCTCAAGTCTCTAACTGTCTTAAATCATTATATAACCTATAACAAAACCCCCAACTTATAAGTTGGGGGTTTTGTTTTTACTCAAGATTAACGTTGTGATTAACCTAGTACAGTAGTAATTTAACCTAGTACAGTAGTAATAAAGACGATAAGCACACCAATAGGTGCCACGAACTTAGCAATTAACTGCCATAGTGACCAGCTGGCTCCTGATAGGCCAAGCTCTTGACGCACGCCTTCTTGATTCATCACCCAACCTGCAAAGACAATGGCTGCTAAACCTGCGATCGGCAACATAAACTTACTGGTTAACTTATCTAAGAAATCAAAGATATTATTACCAAAAATCATTACCTCTGACCAGATATTGAACGACAATAACGCCGCAATCCCCAATAGCCAAATAGCCACACTAGCTACGATAACCGCTACCTGACGACTCATTGAGGTACGCTCTTCTAAAAACTCAATAGAAGGCTCAATCAATGAAATTGAAGAGGTTAAAGCTGCAAAAGTAATCAATAAGAAAAACAACGCACCTAGCACCGCTCCTGCCGGCATACTACCAAAGGCGATCGGTAAGCTGACAAAAATTAGACCAGGTCCGGCAGCAGGGTCCATGCCCTGACTAAAGATAATTGGGAAAATAGCCAAACCAGCAGCAAGAGCAATAACAGTATCAAGGATAACCACAGTACGCGCCATACTTAATAAGCTGATGTCTTTACCCAAATATGAGCCATAAGTTACCATGATGCCCATACCCAATGATAGGGTAAAGAAAGCATGGCCTAGCGCAGACAGATAAATATCTGAAGCCCCTTCCCCAAATAGCTTAGACACATCTGCTGAGAACAAATAGTTAACAGCTTCAGCAAAACCACCATTAACGACGTTATACCCCACAATTAGCAATAAAATCAATCCCAATAACGGAATCATGACCTTAGCAGCTCTTTCGATACCACCAGTTACCCCAAGGGCCACAATACCTGCGGTAATAACCATGAAAATTGTGTGCCAAATGGTTAACGTAGCGGGAGATGCCAGCATGGTATTGAATATCTCTTCTACCGCTGTCCCATCTAAGCCACTAAATTCACCACTGGCCAACTTGGTCATATAGTTTAGTGCCCAGCCACCGATAACACTATAGAAAGATAGGATTAAAAA